>JAEZFR010000430.1 GCA_023417285.1 Bacillota bacterium | reverse complement strand
TAGAAGTTCGCGGCATTCCATCCTAGCCATGTACTTCTCCTTGAATTCTTCTACGGCAGACAGCCTTTCGTGAATATCTCCAAGTTTAATTAGAGGCTGCTCTATCCATTTCCTCAGTAGTCTTCCCCCCATGGAGGTCATAGTTCTATCTAATACCCAAAGAAGAGAACCTCTTTTGGATTTTTCCCTCATAGTTTCGGTAAGCTCAAGATTGCGCCTAGTAGCTAAATCCAGAACCATAAACTCATCAATCTCATAAAGCTTTAGACTCTGAATATGTGCCAGTGAAACCTTTTGAGTATTTTCTAGATACCCCAACAAGCCCCCCGAAGCATTTATAGAGATATCAAAATCGTTAATTACAAGCTTTTTTGAAGCTAATTGATGTTCAAATTGAATACTAATAGCGCCTTTTGCAGCATGAAAATCAAAGTATTTATCTGGAAAGTTTGAAATATAGATATTAAAACGTGCTTTAATTGATGCTATAGTGTCAGCATCCCGTATAAACTCTTCATTAACAACCAATTCAGATGGTAAAAACTTTGCAATTTCATCAAATAGCTTTGCTTTGGTATTACCCCATGTAATCTTTGTGGCAAAAAAATCGCCTGTAGTAATATCAACTACTGCAATACCAAAAAAATTACCTGACTTATAAACGGACATGAGGTAATTATTTTTCTTTTCGTCCAGCATGGCAGTATCTGTAACAGTTCCGGGAGTAATTATCTTGATAACATCCCTTTTTACCAAGCCCTTTGCAAGGGCAGGGTCCTCCACCTGTTCACATATAGCTACCTTGTAGCCCTTGTTAATCAATCGTGATATATAATTATCTGCTGCATGAAAAGGAACGCCACACATGGGCGCTCTCTCCTCAAGTCCGCAATCCCTGCCCGTTAGAGTTATTTCAAGCTCTCTAGAGGCAGTTTCTGCATCCGTAAAAAACATTTCATAGAAGTCACCAAGGCGGAAAAACAGTATGCAATCTTTATACTGTTCCTTGATGTCAAGATATTGTTGCATCATTGGCGTTAAAGCTGCCATTATTTAAAACCCCACATTTTGATTTTTTAATTAATTATCCTTTACATCCGCCGCCGCAAGATTTGCACTTGTCGTCTGAGCAGCCCGTTTCACCTGTAATTGAAAAAATAATTATGTCATTGACCTGTTTCATCATTGCTTCAACGTCAGCTTTTGACTTTAGATAGTTGTAGGTTACTTCATAAGTATTAATTTCATCCTGAGTTGCAAGCAATTTTTGTTTTGCTTCTTCGATAGCTTCCTTTTCAGCATTTCCACGAGTTAGCTTTACCATTTCTATCTGAAGCTTTTTGTAATCACTCATGAGCTTAGTTGATTTTTCATCTGACTGCATTTTAGCCTCAGCCTCTTTGTATATAGCCATTTCCTTAGATTCTGCAAGTAATCCGCCTAATTCTCTAGCCTTTTCAATTATATTGTTATCCATTCTTTTACCCCCACTTTTCTTAATATATTAAACACTAAATTATAATTAATTAAACATTAAATTATCTTCCACTAGCTTCCCTAATAAAGACCATGTCTGCACTGTCTCAATCTTTACCTTTACAAGCTTACCTACTAAATCCTCTCTACCCTTGAAGTTGACAATCTTGTTGCCTCTCGTTCTTCCCGTATAGGTAGTTTTGCTACTCTTGCTCAAGCCCTCTACCAGCACTTCTACTTCTTTTCCAAGAAGCTCATCGTTAATCTCACGACTGATAGAATTTTGCAGCTCAAGTAATCTGTCAAACCGCTCCTTTTTAGTATCCTCCGGTACTTGGTCAGGGTTTTTGGCTGCAGGAGTACCAGTCCTTTTTGAGTAAAGGAAGGTATACGCCATGTCAAATCTAGCCTTTGACACTACGTCTAATGTCTCAGCAAAATCCTCTTCTGTTTCACCAGGGAATCCTACAATAATATCGGTGGACATTGATATATCAGGAATCTGCTCTTTAATCCTGCGTACCAGCTCCAAGTATTGCTCCTTTGTATACTTTCTGTTCATCTCATCAAGAATTTTCGTACTACCAGACTGAACAGGCAGATGAAGGTGCTCGCAAACACTATCGCAGTCCCTCATAGCAGCAATTAACTCATCAGATAAATCCTTTGGATGAGAGGTCATGAACCGTATTCTCTCTATACCTTCTATTTCATTCAGTTCTCGAAGCAGCATTGCAAAGCTGATATTGTCATCTAGATCATTACCATAGGAGTTTACGTTCTGCCCTAGCAAGGTAATCTCCTTGCAGCCATCCTTTGCAAGCTTATTTACTTCATTTTTTATATCCTCAAGACTTCTGCTTCTCTCTCTGCCTCGAACATACGGAACAATACAGTAGGTGCAAAAGTTATTGCAGCCATACATAATAGTAACCCATGCCTTGAGATTTTCACGTCTTATTATAGGCATGTTTTCAGCTATTGAACCGGTTGACTCCCATACATCAATAATAGTTTTACCGGAGTTCATAGCATTGCTAAGAAGCTCTGGCAATTTGTAAAGATTGTGAGTACCAAATATGATATCAACGTGTCTGTAAACCTTCTTGATATGCTCTACAACCTCTTTTTGCTGCATCATACAGCCACAAATTGCAATTTTCAGATTTGGATTAATGTCCTTGAGCTTTTTAAGTGCTCCCAAGTGTCCATACACCTTTTGCTCTGCATTTTCTCTTACACAGCAGGTGTTAAATATAATCAAATCGCTATCCGCTCTTTTGGCGCACTCGGAATAGCCCATCTCAGAAAGCATACCCGAAAGCCTCTCGGAATCATTTTCGTTCATCTGACAGCCAAAGGTCTCAATATTGTACCTCATGGGTTTTCCCGATGTATTTACAATTTGTTGTATTTGTTGTTTTATTGATTCTATATATTTGTACTGCTGAGCTATCTCCTCGGCAGAAACTTGTGTAGTAACTCTCTTGCTCAAAATTAATCCTCCGTGTTTTTGTACATTTAAGAAGGGACATTCCTAATATTAGGCAGTCCCTTTAGAATTATACCACAAAGTATTAAAATTTACAGGTGAGTTTGATATTTGTTTTAAATAAAAGTTTCATAGTTTTATAGAATATAATAATTGCTTAAAAAATATCATATGATAATTTTATTAAATATCAAAAAAGGTGCTTTATTAAGAAATACAAGGACACCAAAAGACCTATTAATATTGGTGATATAAATACAATGAGTAGTATTAGCTGTACTGTCCGTTGTCTCTTGATATATGAATCAACATATTTATTTGTGTCAATCCTTGGCATTTCCGCAGCGTTATATGTAGGGTAATCTCTATTTGCTATTGTGCTACTAGAAGTACTAGTTTCATTATGAGTATAAGCAGTATCATTAAAAGTATTAGCAGTATCATTAAAAGCACTAGTAGTAGTTTCATTAGGAGTACTAGCAGTATCATTAAAAACACTAGCAGTTGTTTCATTAGGAGTACTAGCAGTATCGATAAAAGTGCTTGTAGCAGTCCCATAAACAGTACTGTCAGCTAGGTTGCATAATTCGTCCTCGCTAATAGCTTGTGCTTCAAAGTTACTTATTTCCCATGCTTTTTTGTATAACCTTGACGGTACAAAAAGGTCTATCCCCATTACAGTCTTTCCCATAAATACCGTTAGATAATCCCCACATTCCCTATACTTTTTTCTAACTGGTATGCCCTCATGCGATAACATTCCTATTAGCATCTCGGCATCAATATCGGTGGATACTGTTTTAAGATACACTTCATGATCGTTTTCTTTTGGGAGCTCAAAATTAGGTAAACTATCGATGAGTATTTCATCACAATCAGTGCACTCGCTGAAGCCTTCTCTGTATTCACACTTGCACTTTGGACAAAATGGCATATGAACTACCCCCTACTAATTTTATTGCTATACAACTAACCTAACAAATTAACTAAATAAGCTTTATGATGAATCTCTTTTCCTTGAGATTCATTCCCTGTAAAGTAAAGACTGCACTTTCGTTAGTATCGGTAAAACCAAATCTTGTATAAAAGTCAATACCTCTTTGATTGGTGGACAATACCCATAAATATGTTTGAGTATAACCTAAGTGAACTAATTCATTTAATGCTGCTTTTGTAAGTAAATATCCCTGTTTTGTGCCCCAATGGTCAGGGTCTACATATAATGAGTATATTTCACCGCAAAATGCGCATTCTTTGTTGCACGGAAGATTTCCCATACAGCTTGCTGATATTCGTGCTTTTCCAAAAGTAATACAACCTGTAACTTGGCCGTTTATTTCGTAGACAAATGCCTCACTAAGCCCTTCTTGAAAGCTTTTATTAAATGAGTCAACCCAATAATTCTCAGCTAAGTTATCTAAATAATTCTGTGGTACCAAACCTTTGTATGCAGCCTTCCATGCTTTTGCATGTATGGAACTCATAAGGTTTATATCAGCAATATTAGCTTTTCTGACGCATTCCATTATCTCTCTCCTACTAAGAATAAAATACAAACCACAACCAAAAATGCTGAGCATATAAATTCTAACAAAATTAGTTAAAAAATGGAAGTGTTTTTTAAAATTTATAATAAACTATCTTTTGATTTAAGGTTTGTTTATTTAATAGACAACAATATTAATACTTTAATAACATAATTTATACGTTATTGTAAACGGTTTAAGACGTACTGAATATAATCGCTTGCAATATCTATATCATAATGCTTATAAACTGATCTGCAACCTACAGCGTCCTCTATCTCATTGAACAAAAACGTATTATTTTCACCTAAAATAAAATCTATTCCAACAAAGTCAAACTTAAGAATACTCATAATTCTTAGCACTAATTGTTGCTGCTCGGGAGTAAGTACATAGCGTTGTGTATTGCCCCCTAGAGAATAATTGGACAAAAAGCTGGTAACTGAACTTCTCTTTACACATGCTTTTATTGTATTTCCTATTACAAAGACCCTAATATCAACGCCTGGAGTACTGCACACCTCCTGAATGAGGAAGCTCTGTGTTGAAAGAGAGTCTACAATCTCTATTAGCTGATCGTTATTTTCCGCCATAAACACCTCTGTACCACCGTGACCTGAAGGGTTTTTGACTATTAATGGGAAGCTTAACTTATGTCCACTAGTGTTAAGACTGTTCTTATTCATAAACAAGGAATTAACAGATGGTATACCCTTAGAATTAATTAATTGATGTGTTTTTAGCTTATCATTGCAGATATCTATAACCTCTGAATTGTTAAAGCTCCTAGTGCCCATTAGCTCAAACTGTTTCGAAATGAAGGAATCCCTACTTCTATTAATAATGAAGTCATACTTAATAAGCTTACTCATAATAATATTTTCACTCTGGTGCGCTGCAAAAATGCCATCTTGATCATATCCCAGCAAGAGGTTCTTTGTGAGCATTAGTGTTAATTCGGCACCTTGTTCTTGAGCACAGGTTATCAGGCGTTGCGCAAACCATGTATTCTTTATGTAATCTTTTTCCTCGTATATAAGCAGGCCTTTTAGCATTTAATTGTCCTCATTATGTAATCAAAAATAATATCGGCTATATTGATGCCAGTACAGTTCAAAATGTTCTTTATATGAGCATTTGAGTTAATTTCACATACAATAGGCTCTCCATCTGCTCCAAAGAGCAAATCAACACCTGAGTAATCTGCATTTACAGCTTTAGAGGCCTCAATGGCCACATTTTGAAATGCTTCGGAAGGCGTAAAGCTATGCATTTTGCCTCCGTTTGTGATGTTCGCCCGAAAGTCATTTTCATTTGTTCTGAGCATCGAAGCCACCACCCTGTCCCCGACGACATGCAGGCGAACATCTCTGCCGAAGCTGCTGCTGATGTATTGCTGGTACAGATGAGGCCTTAGCTGCAGCCTGCTGTAAAGCTGTGACAGCTCCTGACGATTTTTCGCTAGGTATACTTGCTCTCCAAATGATCCAAAGGCTTCCTTGACAACAATGGGATAATTAAGCTCGTCCTCAATCATCTGCACGAACCTGCTTTGTGCCGCTTCTTCAAGTTTTCTATATGCTAGTGGTGCAAATATTGTCTTTGGTATGGCTATGCCTGCAGCTGAAAGTGCCTGATAAGTCATAATCTTGTCATCACAAGTAGCAATAGCATAGCTATTATTAAACAATCTATATCCACAAAGCTCCAGATGCTTTGCTAGTCTTACATCCTTATCTGCAAACAAAATAAAATCCGGTCTAGAGCTGATACCTGACAAATAAGAACTCGATGCTCTGCCTTGTATAACGCCAGCCAAACCATTATTGGGTATACACTCTA
>JAEZFR010000253.1 GCA_023417285.1 Bacillota bacterium | reverse complement strand
GCTTTTTGCTGGTTACAAAGCAAAGGCTGTCCATAGCAGGGATCAAAAAAGAATTGCTGCTCCTTTTGCTGTCCGGCGCAGCTATGGGCGTTAACTGGATCCTCCTCTTTGAGGCCTATAAGTACACCACCGTCTCTGTGGCGACCTTGAGCTACTATTTCGCTCCGGTGATGGTGATGGTGGTCTGCCCCTTGTTGTTTAAGGAAAAACTCACAGGCAAACAGATCCTCTGCTTTGTTATGTCAACCGCGGGGCTGGTGCTGATCACCGGAACTGCAGGAGGCGGAAAGCAGGATCTGCTGGGTATCGCCTTCGGTTTGGGTGCGGCTGTATTTTATGCCACGGTGATGCTGCTGAACAAATTTATCAAGGGTGTGACGGGACTTCACCGCACCTTCATCCAGTTCCTGTCGGCCATTGTGGTGCTTGTGCCTTATGTGGCCTTTACAGGCGGTTTTACCCTGGGAGGACTCGACAACACCGGCTGGGTCGCTCTGCTGATTGTAGGTCTGGTGCATACGGGCATCACCTACTGTATGTATTTTTCCGCGCTGAAGGAATTGCCGGGGCAGAAGGTGGCCATCTTGAGCTACATCGATCCCCTGGTCGCGGTGCTGGTAAGCGTGATCTGGTTGAATGAGGGAATGACAGTTCCCCAAATCATCGGCGGCTTGCTGATTTTGGGATTCACCCTCTGGAGCGAACTGCCCGTGGGGAAGAAGAAATAAATTGCAATTTGTCCAACTCATCGGCAGGCTGTTTATTTATATTAAAAGCCCAGAAATACGGTTTCGGGGCTTTTGCAGGTTTTCATATGTTTTATCCTGCTTGCTATAGATCTAAAGAGGAATAATTAATAGTTTTAGGAATCGTGAAAATGTTAGTGTATTTAAATCCCAAACCTATAATCCTTAAGTAGTTATTATGCTCATCCAGCCATTCATCAATACTATCCAATACTTTAGCTGTAACAACAGACCCATTAGGCATTACCATATCAAAGGCATGGTCGGTAAACGGTAGCTCCAGCATTGCGACATCAATACCTTTTTTTTCAGGTCTTCATACATAGTTCTTGTAGACTCAATCGGGGTCATACTGTCATGCGAGCCTTGAATAAACAAAGTTGGCGGTGCATCTTTGCTTAAAAATCTATTGGGCGAGCTTAGTTCATACATATGCTTTAGATTCTAAGATGCTTCATTTTGTTAGCCTCAATTTAAAATATTTGTTTCTGGAATTAGAACACTATAAGGCTTATAATGTAAATAGGAGTCAAATTATACTGGTATAAATAATACTATTGTTCGTACATGTCGCGGCACCGGGAACCGATAGCTCTGATAAAATAAAACTATTATTGAATGAGTAAATGTGAGGTTTACCCGCGTGTCAGTAATGGCTTAGAGATATGCAAACTTGTGGCTTTGCATTCCCATTTAACGAAAACTAGAACTGAATTATATAAAGGAGAGTGAAATTATGGTGATTATTTATGAATCAAAAACGGGATTCACACAGAAATATGCCAACATGCTAGCTGCTAAGACAAAGCTTAAGGTTTTTCCGGTAAAGGAAATTTCTAAGGTTAGTTATGATGAAGATATCATCTTTCTTGGGTGGATGAAGGTTGGCAAGATACAGGGTCTTAATAAATTGAGAAAACGTAAAGTTATAGCCGTTTGTGGTTCGGGCACCGGGCGAACTGCTGAGCCTAGTACCGAAGCAGTTATCACTAGGAATAAGATCGAAAACATACCGTTTTTTTATCTGCGCGGAGGATGCCTCCCTTTGAAGCAGATAAAAGGTATCGATAAAATAATGCTATCCATGTTTGTAAAGATGCTTAAAAGCCGCAACGACAAAGACGAGAAAACCCAAGAAGCGGTATCCATGATTGAGCATGGTCTTGATGGTGTAAAAGAGAAAAATCTCGAACCCGTATATGAATGGCTGAGCACAAAAGAAACGAGGGCTGAATACTAGAAAGTATTCAGCCTCAATGAATTGTAAGTATTAGTTTCTATGGCAAGCGGGTTTCTGCAAGCGTATGTTTCGCACCGCTGTCCTTCAGGAGGAAGAGTAACCGGACAAACCACGGTTGTATTTTAAGTAAGCCATCTGTTTATACAAAACACTTTAGATACGCGTACTCCTGGGAATGTACAGACGTATGACAACCTCCGTATATTCACCGTAGACGCTGTTAAGCTGAATTCCAGATGCTTCTCCATACTTAAGCTTAATCTGGTAATTGAGATTTCGTAGCGCATAACCTTTACTGACAGTGTCTTCAAAATTAAAATCATTAATACGGCAATTTAGCGTTTCAAGCGCAGTTTCGTGTATACCGATGCCGTTATCACGAACGATGACTTCTATCAGTTCGTCCTCTTCCTTTGCAGTTATACTGATACGCCACTGATCGCGCTTGTTTTGGAAGCCGTGAAGTATAGAATTCTCTATAACCGGCTGCAATAAAAATTTGGGAACGTATAAGCCATATATCTGCTGAGGGATATCATGCACAAAAGATATCTTGTAATTAAGTCTTATGTTTTGGACGGTTATATATTGGTTCGCCAGCTCAAACGCCTCACGGAAGGGCACCGTATGTTTGCCGCCCGAAAGTGCAATTCTAAAGAACCGGGAAAGCGCCATGACAAGGCTCGCAATCTCGTCCTGTTTGTTGATTTTTGCTATGCTGTAAAGCGACTCTAGAGAGTTGTACAGCATATGAGGATTAATCTCGGTCTGCAGCATCCGTATAGTTGCTACTGTCTTTCGGCTCTGTTCTTTCGAAACGTCCTTCATAAGGGAAGATATCTCACTGGCCATTTCGTTAAACCCAGAATAGATGCTGTCGAATTCGGCGTTTGGTTTTATAGGCAGCATAACATTGAAGTTTCTGTTTTTTATCTCACTCATTGCAGACGAAAGCTGCTTCAAAGGTTGGGTCATGGAGTTAGCTAAAACAGCAGTGATAATGAAAGAAAGCACTATTAAACATATTATAATTATGGGCAGCAGGTTAAGCACTGTATAGCTGCCCTCAGTTACCGAGCCAGCATCTGTGGCTATCACGTAATACCACTCATTGCTCTGGGAGTAAACCCAGTTAAGAAGGTAAGCCTTGCCATCAATCGATATCTCAAGATGTCCGGACTCCTGCTGATCCCCAATAACAGAAAGAATGTGTCTGTATTGAGGAAGTGACTGCCCTATCTCGTTATCAGACATTGATGATATGAGATTGCCATAAGGGTCCATTATTACTGCGTATGCAGGTTTTATCTGCAGACCAGATACAAGAAGTTTGTTAATATAATGTTCATCAACGTTTGTAGTGAGTATAAGCTCGTTACCTTCGGTGTCTTGTATTACATGATTTTTAGATATATTTTTTGCGCTCATGGACTTTCCAACGGTCGGGTTGCTGATTACATTTTCATAAGGTGTGGATACCCCCCATTGGTCGTCAGGGATAAAGTGGCAGTCAAGTACATTCGGATTAACGCCGTTGAACGTTGACATTTTTGAAACAAGAAGAACTGCACGCTTAGGGAAATATAAATAGAAGTAGTTAAATCCGGCGATACTGTATGTGTCCACTATTAGCGAGCTGTGCACGGTTATAGGATATTGTGCCGCCTCA
>JAEZFR010000399.1 GCA_023417285.1 Bacillota bacterium | reverse complement strand
TAAAAAGCTGTTTCAAAGCTTTAATTTCTGGCATTACAAACCATATAAGTTTAGAGCATTTTAAGCAAGAAGAGTGCTTAGTTGAGATTAGTCAGAAAAATACATTCAAAAGTCTGATTACATATGTTTACAATGCTTTAAGCAATATGTGTAATGAGTTTGGTAAGGCCGAAGACGGGGACTCAAAAAAACTTATTAAGGATATGAAATTGTATATACAGAATAATATTTCTAACCAAATAAGCCTTAATAGTATATCTGAATATTTTCACCTCAACTTATTTTATGTAAGCCATTTATTCAAGAAAGAAACCAACATGAATTTTATAGATTATGTGACTGGCTTAAGGATAGAAAAGGCAAAAGAGCTTTTAACAAACCAGCAGCTCAAAATATATGAAATTGCTCTGTCTGTAGGATATGAAGACCAACGGTACTTCAGTCAGATTTTTAAGAAGTACACAGGTTATACACCAGTAGAGTTCAAGAATAAGAGGGGATAATATGAGGTACATCGATATAAGAAATTGGAGCATAAGGAATAAAATAATGGCGGTCTGTATTTTATGTATGCTTATACCTATGCTTATAACAACGTCATTATTTTATACAAAAGCTAATAAAATTGTAGATGAAGAAATCTCAAACTATACCTCTCAAATGCTGAATCAGGTTATCACCAATGTTGAGAAGAATTTATCAGATGCTGAAAGGATAAGTATGTCTCCATATTCCAACATGCAGGTGCTAGACGTTATGGCAAGAGAGGTGGATGTAGCAAATGGCACTCAACTTCTACAGGATAGACAGATTATGACTAATTTTCTATCTGGAATACTAAATGTAAAAGGTGATTTTTTAGGAGTCACGGTATTTACTCAAAATAATGAGAACTACAGCCTTGAGAGCTTAAATGAAGAGTATACTTATAAGAACCAGGCTTGGTACAAACAATTATCAGAAGGTGAAAAGGAGTGGGTAATTTTTGGCCCCCATACACCAGAATATAAATATCGAAAGGACCAGGAGGTAATATCCTTTATAAGAAGAATAAAGAGATTTTCGGGGAGCAACAGTATAATAGCCTATTTGGTAATTGATATTAACTATAACTCTATAAGAGATATGTGTAGCAAAGCGTCATTCGGTGAAAATGGAAGATTATATGTAATAGATGAAAATAGTAGGGTTGTTTATGATAAAGATAGTTCAAATATAGGGCTGTTGCTTGAGAAAAAAGACAATGATTATAGGATTGCTAATAAAGTTATACATAATACTTCTAAACAAAACAGCCTAATATCAGAGGCAACATCGCCATATTCTAATTGGAAATATATTTGTATAAATCCCACCAACGAAACAGCATCGAATTTTGGACAGATCATTAGGTACACAATTATTGTAGGTTTAATCTGCATGCTAATTGCTATAATTCTTTCTATATTGCTATCCTATGCAATAACAAGGCCTATAAAAAAATTAACCCAGGTAATGAAAACAGTAGAAACAGGAAATCTAGATGTTTCTTTTGGGTACAGCTTTAGAGACGAGATTGGCGTTCTAAGCACAGGCTTTAATAATATGATCACCAACATGAAGGATTTATTAAAGAGGGTTTTGGATTTTAGGCTAAAAACAAAGGAAGCAGAACTTGAATCACTTCAAAGTAAGATTAATCCTCATTTTTTATACAATACTCTGCAAAGCATACAGATGAAGGCAGTATTGGATGGTAACGAGAAGCTGGCAGAAATGGTAGAATTGCTAGGAAACTATATGAGATTCAGTATAAGCTCTATGAAAGAAATTATAACCTTCAAAAAGGAAATGGAGTATTTAGAAATATACATAAACTTACAAAAAATAAGATTTGGAGACAAGCTAAACTACAAATGTGAGACCACTAAAGAAGCAGAGCAATGCAAGATAATGAAGCTGGTGCTTCAGCCCATTGTGGAAAATGCTATATACCATGGGTTAGAGAAAAAGGTAGGAGACTGGACTATTACTTTGAATACATATGTTGAAGATGATAGGCTACATATAAACATAACAGATAATGGTGTAGGACTGAGTAAAAAGGAGCTAGAAGATCTAAAACATAAGATATTCTCTGATGAACAAAACCAATCGAGTATTGGTCTAAAGAATGTTTACCAGAGACTAAAGCTGGTATTTGACGATTTATTTGAGTTTAAAGTAGATTCAATTCAGAACCTAGGAACAAATATTGAGATATGTATACCAGCAATTTATGAAGAAGAGCTTGATATTTTTAAAGGTGACAAAAAAACAAACAAAATCTAAAATCCGTCTTATTTTTTATTTATACCGCATTAGCTACAATTAAGGTGTAATTTGCAAATAGGCCTATTAAAATTTGAAAACTATTTTGGAGGATATTATGAAAAAAATAATGGCTTTATTAGTTTCATTCTGTATTATGACATCCATATTTGCAGGGTGCGGTAGCGAGAGCGCAAGCAATAGCACAGGTGGTTCAGAGGCTTCACAATCATCCCAAGCTCAACAGCAAGATAGTTCAAATAAAGAAGAGAAGGAAGTTACAATTAAAGCTTTCTTTAACAGCCTTGATCATGAGAGTTACTTGAAACCATTAAATGATGCTTTCATGGAGAAGTACCCAAATATTAAAATTCAATTTGATACTCCTGGATCAACAGCATATGAAACAGTGCTAAAGACAAAGCTTGCAAGCGGAGATGCACCAGATATGATGTCTGTTTGGCCAGGTGGCCTGATGGCAGACTATGCAGCGGCAGGGCACTTGCTAGATATAACAGGACAAGCTTATACTGATAGATTAACCGACCTTGTAAAAAATGAATATACCTTCAAAGACAAGCTATATGGGGTGGGCTGGAATGCAACATCAGAAGGCGTATACTACAATAAGAAAATATTTGCAAACTTAAACATTCAACAGCCAACAAACTGGGACGAGTTTTTGGCAGCTTGTGAAACAATTAAGCAGGCTGGCATAACACCTATTGCTTCAGGCTTTAAGGACGACTGGACAATTATCAGAGTAGTTAACTCTGCATATTCAACATTGGTATTTGGCAGAAACCCAGACTTTGATAATAAGCTTGTTAAGGGTGAAATAGACTTTAATGATAAAAATGTACTTGAAGTTTACCAAAAGTTCGGAACTCTACTTGACAAAGGATATTTCGATAAGACTCCATTATCTACTGATTATAACCTAGCAAACACTATGTTTACACAGGGTAAAGCAGCTATGGTAATCCAGGGTGGATGGGCACTTGCAGCACTTAGAGAAGCAAGCAAGGACAATGCAGACATTGACATTGGTTTTATGCCATTCCCTGTAAATAACAAGGACGAGCAGCTATTAGGCTGCTGGCATGTTGAAGTAGGTATGGCTGGAAGTGCAAAGACAGAGCATCCAGATGCAGTTAATAAGTACTTTGACTTCTTCACAAGTAAGGACGTATATTCTGGATACTTAACTGAAAAGAAAGTATACCCTGTAACAAAGGATGCAAATGTACAGATTGACCCAGAGATGGATAAATTCGTTGCTGACTATGTAACGACTGGAAAGGTAACTACTTGGGCTCATGAAATTTGGCCAAACGCAATGACAAATGACTGGAAGAAGAAGCTACAGGAGTTTGCAATAGGTCAGTTATCAGCTGAAGACATGTGTAAATGGCTAACAGATACATATGCAAAATCAGAGAACCTTTATAAATAAATAATATTACTTATCAGATTATAAAGGCAGCAGGGGTAATAACCTTGCTGCCTTTATAAAAAACAAGGAGCTTGGTATTATGCTGAATAAAAAACGCGCTTTGGTTATTTCTATAGCATTCTTTTTGCCAGCGCTACTTTTAATGCTCGTATTTTTTGTCCTACCTATTTTATCAACATTCTATTTTTCTTTATTTGATTCTAGCATATTAAGTGATGATATGAAATTCGTTGGATTTAAAAATTACGTTGATGTATTTAGTAGCAAGGAATTTATGGTAGCACTAAAAAATACAGTAGTTTACGCAATTATAGTTGCATTCTTCAACAATTTATTAGGGTTAATAATAGCTTTGGTATTGGATACAGGAATAAAGACAAAAAATATTTTACGTACAGCTTTTTTCATCCCATCATTAATAAGTGCTGTTGTAAGTGGATATGTATGGTCATTCTTGTATCATCCTGAATATGGAATAACGAAGTTTTTAGTAGATACTCTTCACCTCGGTATTTTTGATCAGGATTGGTTGGGTAATCCTGACTTGGCTATATTCTCAATTGCATTTGTTGCAATATGGCAATACTCCGGTTACTACATGGTAATTTACCTCACTGGGCTTCAGGGTGTTCCAACTGAACTATATGAAGCTAGCACAATAGATGGTGCTGGTTGGTGGACTAGGTTAACAAAAATAACACTTCCTATGATTGCTCCCTCAATGACTATTGGAGTTGTAACTGCTACAATCGGAAGTCTTAAGGTGTTTGACCAGGTATTTGTAATGACAAAGGGAGGACCTGGGTATTCTTCCGAAACCTTAACAACTCTTCTGGTTACACAGACATTTTTCTCTAATAAGGTGGGCTATGGTGTAACTATCTCGGTAGTATTATTTGTACTTGTTATGATAATCTCGTTTGTACAGCTGAAAATGCTTAGTGCACGAGAAAACATATTTTAGCATAAGGGATGGTGTTCATGAAAAGAGAAAAAATAGCACTTTACATACTTGAAGTATTTGTGATTATAATTGCTTTAATATATTTATACCCTATATATCAAATGGTGTTTACTTCTTTAAAAAGTACAGGTGAAATGATTAGCAATCCGATTGGTATCCCGGAGAATATATCACCAATCAACTATGCAAAAGCATGGGACGGTATGGGTGTACCAATGGCTTTCCTAAGCAGCTTGATAATAACAGTGGGCGGTATAGTATCAATATTATTTTTGGCTTCATTGGCGTCCTACCCATTGGCAAGAATAAATATTAAGCTCAACAAGGTTATGTATATAGTATTTATTTTCGGGTTTATGCTACCTTCGTATACAGGAATAATTCCACTGGTTAAACTATACAAATTCCTGCACTTAACAAATAGCTATTTTGGACTGATTATATTTTATATAGCAACTATTTCACCATATGCAATTTTCCTTTACACAGGTTTCTTGAAGTCTATCCCAAAGGAACTTGAAGAATCAGCAATAATTGATGGCTGTAATGAGTTTACAACCTACAGAAAGATTATTATGCCGCTAGTAAAGCCTGCAACTGCATCTATAATCATAATATGCTCCCAGTGGATTTGGAACGATTTTCTTATGCCGTTGGTTTTAATTTCGGACGCTTGGAAAAAGCCATTGTCACCAACCATTAACTATTTTTTTGAAAAGTATAATGTCAACTGGAATTATGCCTTTGCCGGATTTGTTATGACCGTAACGCCTATAGTTATTTTATTTCTAGCACTTCAAAAGGAGTATATAAAGGGAATTGCAGCAGGGGCAGTAAAAGGTTAATAAATGAGTGGAGTGATTTAACGTGAAAAAAATACCCGTTATAGATATAACAGACTTATACTATCCTTATCAGGATCCAGGGGATAATTTTGATTTAATTATGCCATATGCTTTGCCAGAGATTGATTTGAAGGCAGTAATACTAGATTGTACGGAGAACAATAGGCAACCCGTAGCATATCACAGGATACCAGAATTTATTGATAGGACAGGGCCGCGTGACCCTGGAATAATACCCGTTACGCAGCTTAACTATATTTTTAATAAAAATGTACCATATGGAATTGGGCCTTTTTGTAAAATGGATTCTCCTCAGGACAAGCTTTTGGATATTCCAAGCTTTCAGCAGCAGGGAATAGAGCTACTATTGCAAGTGTTGAGAGACAGCAGATCGAAGGTACATATTATGGTATTTTCATCCTTGAGAGCACTTGCCGCAGCTTATAATCGAGACCCCGATATATTTCATGAAAAGGTTGAAAGAGTTTGGATTTCAGCGGGTGCTTCCTCCTCTAAATATTTGGAGTGGAATGTTGAGTTGGACCAGAATGCATTTGTATGTATTATGAGATCACAGTTACCTATTGCATTATTTCCATGTGCAACAGAAGAAGGACCCTTTGACTTAGGAGAATACAATAGTTTTTATAAACTCAAGGATTTGTCACTGATAAAGAAAATGGACAAAAAACTAAAAATGTATTTATGGTACGCCTTTAGTCGAAGCAACAGAATGGATTTTCTCAGGGCAATGGATGATGAACCGGACGAGGAAAGCTTACAAGATATATATACAAGACCGCATAACATCTGGGAAACAGCGGTATGGTTGCTCGCTTCGGGACGAACATTAGTAAAAACAGAGAATGGTAGCTACAAGATGAAGCAGACCATACATGAAAAAGATATCATAGTTGAAAATGAGTTAGTACCTTGTAGCATAGAAGTTTATGATGATGGTTTGTTTGATTTTAAAGTAAATGAGGCCAATAGTAGCAATGTATTGATTTATTACAGGGGGGATCCTGAGCAAAATCAAGAGGCATTTAGTGAGGCCTTAAAGGACCTTTACCAATCCTTTAAAGTATAGAATCTAGGACCTTACCATCTCTTTAAGTCTAATCACTGTGGTGGTGCAAGACTAGCAGGAATGGCAAATGTATGACATGAATACCAAAATATCTGCAGAACCTTATCCATGATAATTAGTGAATAATTCATTAATAACAACAAAAGCTGGTTTAGTTTGATGTATCATCATAAGCTAAAACCAGCTTTTATTTTATCTTAAATCGATTGTGTACGAAAGTATATCAAAACTACTTGCCATTTACATGTGCTGCAAATGCTTTATCAGCACTGCCGATATGGTTTATAAGCCAATCAACAACGGTCTTATTTATTGTTGAGATGAAAAGGATGCTTGCTCCCTCCTCATCAAACTGCTTTTTAAGGTCCTTAAATCTCTCAAGAAAGCGATCATGAATCTCCCTATGTGCAACTCTGTGTGGGTAATCATGCTTAATATGTAACTTCTGCTCTGCTGTAAAATGCTTAACGGTATAATCTTCTAAAAACTTAATAGTATTCTCTACTTCAGTCTTTCCCTTTCCTTGTTGACATGCAGAAAATAGTTTGTCGATTGCTGCAAAGAGCTCCTTGTGTTCATCGTCTATCTCTTTAATTCCAATTGCCAGACTTTCTCTCCATTGTATCGCCATCTCTTTATCCATCCTTTCAAGTATAATTATTATAGTGAAGTTCGCATTAATATAAATATACCACTTTTAGGATGGAAGTAACATAGTAATAATTATTTATTTTAACTTATGGATTTTTCCTGATCTTGCATCAATTAAAACTAACCAGTAACCAAAGGCTCCATACTTCGGTTTAATACCATCAAGCTGTATCCATGTGCCAGCAGTACTAAAGGGATTATCATCGATGCTATAAACCCCTGGAACACCGCAAATTAACTGAAATCTATTGATTCCTTTATCCATCTGCATACCGAATAAAACATGCCTGTATTTAAAATTTGCAAGCAGTACTTTGGGGTTAAATAAAAGATAAGTCTTTATATTATTCTTGAAAAGTAGATTATTCAGATAGCCTGGGC
>JAEZFR010000396.1 GCA_023417285.1 Bacillota bacterium | reverse complement strand
CCAAGGTATGGACTCACTGTAAGTGCATCCTCATCAAAGGCTGCTTGCTGTAGTATTTGACCATCAGTGCCAGTTACTAAATCCGTCTTTCCTAGGAATGCCTTTGAATATGCTTCTGCTGTAGTCCCGATATCATTTCTCTTTCCATCCGCTATTACCAAAAGGCCCTTGCTTTTTGCATATTTGCAGGTCTCGTCGAAGGCTCTTATACCCTCCACCCCGTACATTTCGTAATATGCTAGCTGAGGCTTTACAGCAGGTACTAAGTCATATACTGCATCAATAAGCTTTTTATTCATTTCCAGAATGGCCTCTGATGCACCCTTTAGGGTATTTCCATATTGATTTACAGCGTTTTCAATGATAAAGCTCGGAACGTACTCAAGCTTTGGATCAAGTCCCACTACTGTGGGGTTATTTTTGATTTTTATCTCAGTTATAAGCCTGTCAATAAACATTGTTTAAGCTCCTTCCTTGTTGATAGCGCTATTCCTGTTATAAAACAGCGCTACTTCCATGCAAATTCGATGCCTCAAGCACTTACTATCTTCTTTATAGTAGTACTTTTATAGTAGCGCCTTGTATAGTAGTTCTTTTATAGTAGCGCCTTTATAATACTACCTTCTCCCTCATCACCGTTGCTCCGCCTACTATTGTGTAGCTTGGCTGCCCATAAAGAGTAAATCCATCAAATGGTGAGTTCTTGCTTTTCGAATAAAATTTTGAGACATCTACAGTAAACTGCTCCTCAGTATCAAATATAACAATGTCAGCAGCAGCCCCAACTTCAATGCTGCCTTTGCTTAAGCCTAAAATTCTTGCTGGGTTTAGGGACATCTTTCTACAAATATCCTCTATGGAGAGATGTCCTGGCTTGACAAGGTTGGTTATTGTCAGAGCAAGTGCAGTCTCAAAACCAATCATGCCATTTGCCGCCTGCATAAACTCAACATTTTTTTCATCAATATGGTGAGGTGCATGGTCTGTTGCGATAATATCTATCGTTCCGTCCTTAAGCCCCTCAATTATTGCGTCAACATCCTTTTTTGTACGTAGTGGAGGATTTACCTTTGCATTTGTATTGAAGCCCTCGCACGCCTCATCTGTGAGTGAGAAGTAGTGTGGGCAGGTCTCTGCGGTAACCTTTACCCCTCTTCTTTTTGCATTTCTTATCAAATCCACCCCTAGCTCTGTGCTAACGTGAGCTATATGGATAGTAGCTTGTGTATATTCGGCAAGAATCAAATCCCTTGCTATCATTACTTCTTCTGCTGGTGAAGGATTCCCCTTTAAACCCATTACTGAGGACTGATAGCCTTCGTTCATAAGTCCACCATCAACTAGGTCAAGGTCTTCGCAGTGTGAGATTATTGTAATATCAAACATTGAAGCATACTGCATTGCCTTTTTCATCAGAGATGAATTTGCTACCGGCCTTCCATCGTCCGATATGGCAACTGCTCCAGAGAATTTTAGTTCTCCGATTTCGCTCAATTCTTCTCCCTTAAGGCCCTTTGATATTGTACCTATGGGATAAACATTTACAACTCCATCAGATTTAGCCTTATTTATTACATACTTAATCATCGCTTCATTATCAAGTACAGGCTTAGTGTTTGGCATGCAAGCTATGGACGTAAATCCTCCAGCCGCTGCACTTCTTGTACCTGTTTCAATATCTTCCTTGTACTCAAGTCCAGGATCTCTCAAGTGGCAATGAGCATCAACCAAGCCAGGCAAAACATACATTCCCTTTGCATTAATTATTTCACAGCCTGTACTCTCAAGCTGTTCTCCTATTTGAGCAATTACTCCATCTATAATAAGTATATCTGATATTTGATTGAGTCCTGTCTTTGCATCTATTATATGTCCGTTTTTAATCAATAATTTCACTGTTTGTTCCCCTCCTAGCCAAAAGATATAATAGCGCCATTCTTATCGCTACACCGTTAGTAACCTGTTCATTTATAGCCGACTGATCTCCGTCCATGACAGCGGAGCTTAATTCTACTCCTCTATTCACTGGCCCCGGGTGCATGACAAGAGCATCCTCCTTAGCAAGCTTCAATCGCTTATCATCTATACCAAAGAATCTTGAATATTCTCTTATTGAAGGGAACAACCCCTTCTTTTGCCTTTCAAGCTGGATTCTAAGTCCCATAACAATATCAGCATCTATCATAGCTTCTTGTACCGTGGTGTAAACCTTTACACCTAGCTGTTCAAGTCCAGGGGGTATGAGTGTTGCTGGGCCTGCTACGCAAACCTCTGCTCCCATCTTTGTGAGCCCCCATATATTGCTTCTTGCTACTCTGCTGTGCAAAATGTCACCGATAATTGCAACCCTCTTGCCTTCAAGTGAGCCTTTTTTTTCTGTCATTGTAAACATATCCAGAAGTGCCTGTGTTGGATGCTCATTTGTTCCATCGCCGGCATTAATTACTGATGCCTTGACATTCTTTGCAAGCAGGTGAGGAGCACCTGACATAGGGTGTCTGATAATTATTATGTCAGAACCCATTGCATCAATAGTTTTTCCTGTATCTATTAAGGTTTCGCCCTTTGAAACACTGCTGCTAGAAGCGGAGATATTTGCGGCACATGCACCCATGTATTTTGATGCAAGTTCAAAAGAAAGTCTTGTTCTTGTAGAGTTTTCATAAAAAAGAGTTATTACTGATTTCCCCTGTAAATGGGGAGTCTTTTTGTTATTTGATGTGATAATGTATTTCATGGTCTTGGCTGTTGCTAGAATGTATTCAATTTCCTCCTTGGAAATGTCCTTCAACCCCAGCAGATCTTTTGACTTTAGATTCATAAAGATGTCTCCTTTATCAAGGTATTGTATATCCTCAATTTACCATTTAACCAATATTCCTTAGTATATTTCTTGTTCCAATGGCATTGTATTAGCAACTCTGTATTCTGTCAGCTATAGTAACACTGTTTTCTCCGTCAATCTCAACAACGCTTACATGAACAATTTCATTTCTGGACGTTGGAACGTTCTTTCCAACATAGTCAGCTCTTATTGGAAGCTCTCTATGTCCCCTGTCTATCATAACTGCAAGCTGTATCATGCTTGGTCTGCTAATATCCATAAGCGCGTCTATTGCGGCTCTCACTGTTCTGCCTGTGAATATAACATCATCCACCAGCACTACCTTCTTTCCAGCAATATGAAAGTTTATTTCTGTTCCGTTAATAACCGGGTGCTCATTCAAAAGGCTCAAGTCATCTCTGTAGAGTGTAATATCAAGTATACCAACTGGTATATCCCTGTTTTCAACTTCCTTTATCTTCTGAGCAATTCTTTTTGCCAAAGGTACGCCTCTTCTCTGAATACCAATCAGCACTACTCCTTCAACGCCTTTGTTTTTTTCAATAATTTCATGCGAGATTCTTGTAATTGCTCGGTTCATGGCGCTTTCATCCATTAATACTGTTCTTCCAGCCATGGTCATCCCTCTTTTCTCAATATTTTTATTCCTATACTATTTAATACTTATTTCCACATTCCCAACAGCTATTGCCTAATAAAATAAAAAACTTCTCACCAGTAGGCAAGAAGTTTATAATCTCTTAAGTAGTAGAACAAAACAATCTAAAAATGTAATTGTTCTATCATGATCGTCTCACCTTATAGCCTCTCTGGACCCATTTAAAGGTAAATCTATTTACTTTTATCAAATCATACCACATTTTTAGTATAATTGTCCATACTCATTTTAATATATCTATACTTTTTTCAGCTATACTTTTTTAGCTATATTTTAGCTATACTTTTTTAGCTAACTTTTACCTTGTATTTTAATATGTTTATTTTTACAGGACTTACTTGACTTCTTTTTCAATAAGCCACTTAAGTATTGTAGCAAACTCCGCTCTTGAGAGCTTATCCTTTGGATTGAATTTTTCAGCAGTTAGTATCCCCATCTCATAAAGCGCTTTGACACTGTCCTTTGCCCAAGAGCTTATTTTTGCCCCATCCACATAAGAAGCCGTCGCAACCTTATCAAGATTATAGCCCTGACTCTTTAGGTAATTATAGATCATTACTGCCATCTCTTCACGGGTAATGCTCTTGTCTGGCTGGAATTTGTTTTTGCCCACTCCAGATGCAATATGCTGTTCAACTGCCCATTGAACGTAAGCCGAATAATATGCATTTGCTGGAACATCACTGAATACACCTTTTTTGGCACTACCTGGCGATACATCTGAAAGTCGGCCCAAAACTGTAACCAGCATTGCTCTTGACATTGAACCATTTGGACCAAACCTATTGTTCCCTATCCCTTCAAACAGCTCTCTTGCCGTCACAAATGCTATGGCATCTCTTCCCCAATGCCCATTAATATCAGCAAATTGTCTTATATTATTCTCAGTTCCAACAACGTCTAGGCTATCCGTCTGAAGAATCATTTCTTTTTTTACCCAATCAAATACACAGAACTTAATTAGCTTTGCCTTGCCTGCTTTGTCTACTGACACAGCCACTGGCTCCTGTACCTTTGGGGTTAAATTATTAGCTGTACTCTTGATTCTAAGTACAATTCTATTCCCCTTTAGGTCTGTAATAATCTGATTGCCAATCTTTAATGCCACCTTATAGCAATCCGACAAACTATTATTCTCTGCACTGTAAGGTGTAATGATTAATGACACTGAGTCAGAATCCTTTAATCCCAAATTCAGTAGCGTTTCCTTTGATAAGCTAATGGAAACATTACCGCAAGTAATATTGAGCTTTCCATCTTTTAATAGCTGTTTCTGTACGTCACTGCTACTTATTGTTTTCGTGGAAGTATCAGAACCTGCTTCCACGTTAATAGTATTCGGAAGGGTATTTGTTGTATCTGGAATTGTATCAGGCTGTTTGGGATTGCCGTTATCTCCTGAGCCTTTTCCAACCTTTATTACTATAGCATCGGTATATCCCGCACTTTGCGCTACTCTCAACGAACCAACTACATAGTTATTTCCATCAGTGACAGGCATCACAAAGCCATCTCCATTAACCTTGATACAATCGCTTACACCACCAGTTTTCCATTCCACAATGCTCTCATCATTGAGCACAATTCTGTTGCCACTGTAAGTAAAGGCCACAAGCTGTAATTGCACAGGGGCACTATTTGACTCAATAGCTATTGCGCCACCACTAATTGTAGCTGTCTTGCTTTCAATAAAAACTCTCTTAATGTTTGTCAATTCCTTATTATTAATGGTCACAGTGGTTGAAGTGCTATTGCCTGCAACATCCTCAGCCTTAATAGTCAGCTTCTTTACTGCTGTATCAATTCCAATATTGGTCAAATCATAGTCCAAATATCCGTTATTAACATATTGATCTAAATTAACC
>JAEZFR010000347.1 GCA_023417285.1 Bacillota bacterium | reverse complement strand
ACTCTGCTCAGTGTTTGTAGCTATGAACTTTTTCTTAACCTTCAAAATTTTGTCCTTGGCAGGTGCATCGTCAGAAAACCTAACGTTCTCATTGAACCTTACATTGAAATAAACCGTCTCCCCACCTTTGTATGTTGTTCTTCTATTACTTCCCCATTCATCACTTGAAGGATATATCTCAGTAGCCACAGGGCCTGCCTTATCCTTTAGCATTATAGAAATGTTATTGAAATGAACACCTCCACAAGCACAGCCCAGTGAACAAAAATCAAACAACGGAAAATACCCATTTGTCTTCATATCATACCAGATAGGAACTCTCTGGCTTTCAGATACCCATCCCATATAAGCAGGCCTTTGACCATCACTGTAGTACTCTGCCATAACCTTGCTGTAGCTCTCTTTTAACTTAAAATCCACATTTGTAGTCCTAGAGCTCAAATGGTATTTTATATTAGTATGTTTGTCCGCATACCCCTGCATTACTGCGGCAATTTGTACATCCCCTTTTTTTACAGCTGGTCTTAGTATCTCTGGCACTACATCTCCACCGTAACAAATAGCAAAGCCCTTGCTTCTATCTGCCCTCCCTATATATGTTGAGAGCTGAGTAGTATCAGCATCAGCAGAAATATTCCATTTTACACTTTTAATTAATGAATTTATGCTAAATTTAGAATTATAACTACCTCCCATATACGCCTTTGCAACTGCTGGAATATCAGTTTTATTATTAAATACATAATATCCATCAAAGCTTTTAGGTGAATAAGCGAGAATAGAATAACTCACTGGTTCAGCTGCATTTGCTATACCATTAAACATTGAAAATAGTATAGACATGCTTATAACAATACTAATAAAACTTTTCTTTTTCATAATTTTTACCTCTCTTTTACATAAAAACTTTTTAGCTATCTATCTCGTTCTATCAATCATTATTAGGTCTATAAAATCATCTGCTGTGATTGTTACAAGGTTTTTTGGATCAATGCCAAAGGCTATAATATCGCCATCTGTATGTACACTCCTAAAAACATTGATATCTTGCAGCAGTGTGTAGCGTACTGAGCGAAGCCTGCTTTTAAAGTCCAGGTAAATTACAGTATCTGTCTCCATATCAATCTCCAGTATGTAGTCATCCATCGCCTTTACATTTCTAAAAATATTTCTATTAAAATATCTAGGTAAACCCATTCTAAAGCCTCCTAATTACAAGAAATCTGTTTTGTTTATTTTTGTATGTCATGTATTTATTACAACCATTCTTCCTCGCAAATAATTGCACAGAAAAATCCACCATAAGTAAGTATATGGTGGATTTATTTATAAACCTATTACCCATCAGGTAAATAATTAATATATTAAGTTGCTAGTTAAGTTAAACAACTTCTCAATAACATATAGTAATTATTTAATATATTAAGTTGCTAGTTAAGTTAAACAACTACTTAATAACATATTGTAATTATTTAATATGTATAGTCTCTAGCTGTGCTCTTGAGCGTATATTAGACTTTTGAAATACCTTTTTCAAAGTCATTTTGACAGTTTCAGGAGATATATATAGTAATGCACCTATTTCCTTATTTGTCTTTCCTTCTCTTGCGAGGATTGCAATCTCTTTTTCTCGTTGTGTAAAGAGTAATTCTCTGTCCTTCATATCTTCATTTAGTATATTTTTCCCTTTTCTTAGCCTATCAGCTAATTTTAATATAATGTCTATCGCTGAGCTCTGAAGTCCTGCTTTTGATTTATACAAACCAAGCATATCAGCTAACAAATGTGCATTTTCCGCAAAGGGGAGGTATACCTTGTCCGGCAATGCTAGTTGTAAGGCTTTTTCTAATTGTTCAACTGCTTTATTTTTTTGACTTGTACTTAGATAAGCTATGGAAAGATATATCAGCAAGTAAATCTTAGTAAGCAAGAAGCCCTGGTTTTCAGCTCTCTCAATCAAAATATCCGATATCCCAATAACTTTGCTATACTCTTTTTTAGCAATTAAGCTTCCCACATAAATCATCTGTCCATATGGTATAGCGGCATCATACAATACCCTTTCAATTTCTTTGGGATCTAACAACCAGCTTGCTAGGTCATCTTCATTATCAATCTGTAGCGATAGTGTCCCCCTAATTAATGCTTTCGTATATTGCGAACGGTAATTTGAACCAGCTAAGGAGCGCTTTTGGATATGTTCCATAGTGATTCTAAATAAATCAGCGTCTCCGCGTAAAACCGAAATCCTCAGTAAGCACAGTTCTGCACAAAAACAGATACTACCCTGTTCTTTTTGTTCTGCTAAATATAATGCCTTGTGGCAAAGCTCCTCAGCTCCCATGTCATCTCCCGCTAACAACATCGCTTCGGCCCGCATGACAAACTCTGCTCCCATTCCATGTCCGTTTACTAACTTATAATAAAGCGGCATACACATATCAAGGCTTTCAATTTCTTTATGTAAGGCTCCGCTCTCACTCCAAAAAAGGTACAGTACTGATGGCGAATCCATTGACCAACAATCCCCGAAAGCAAATAATTTTGAACTGCCCTTTATCATATCATACGCTCTCATATGTTCTTCACTCATTAGCTCAATATTATTAAACTTAGTAAAAGACATCACAAGTGAAAACTCTCCAGACAGCCATGCCATCTCTTCCGATGATAGCATAGTATTAGTTTCAAAACTATTCTGAATCAAATTACACACTTCTCCAAACAACTCATATTTACCTAAGGTAACTAATTCAAGTGCAAAAACAAGTAGTGTTTTTGGGTATCTGCATAAAGTATCTTTAGGACAATTATTAATAATATTTGCAATTAATGATTCACTACCTAAGCCTACCCATTCATCTAATTCATTGCTCATAAGTGGCAATGAAAGCAACCTGTCAAAATCAGATATCTCATAAAAGCATATTGCTGCTCTGTAGTTTTGTCCAACCAACTTAAAAGCATTGCCTGCCAAATAATAAGCAGTCTTACCAAATTGAGTATTCTTCAACTGCTCCAAACGTTTTAGCAAATACTCACGCAAAAGGCTATGGATAAAATATGACTGCGAAATATTATCAAATCGAATAAAATCATTTTCCTCAAGAAGTGAATATGCATAATCAGGTAACACATCGGTATCTAGCATTACCATTGCCTGACTAAGGGTAAAACTATTAAATATAGAAAGTGATGTCAGAAACTCTTGTTCCTTTTGGCCCAGTCTGTTCAAAATAGAGGTTTTCAGCAATCCATCTATTCCTGAGCTTGTATTAATAAACATTTCTTTTTCAGCATAATTAATTTTCTGCAGGCATATGGCTGCAATCCAGCCTTCAGTGCACTGCCATATCTTGTCTAATTCTTCAGCAGACAAACGTAATCCTGATTGTCTAAAATAAATATCAATATCTCCTTTTGAAAAGAAAAAATGCGAGCGATCTATAACAAGCTTCTTTATGTTATTTACCAAGACAGTTCTCTTAGCAATAGGTTGAGTGATCAAAACAATGTGAAAGTTGGTGCTTATATAAAGAGACAAGGCATTAAAAAATGTATCAAGATTATCATTTTGAATAAACTGATAATTGTCCACTACAAGAATTGTTTGTTCTCTACAATTTATTTGACGTATAAGTCCTAATAAATCAAAAATGGAGTCTTTATTTGGTACACCTTGATTATTAATTTCTTGAATTACTATATTATCTATGGGAGATATTATTTCACATATTCTATTCCATGCAGTATGTAAAGGTTCTCCGAGGCATGTATACCAATATACCTCGGTCTTCTCAGGAATACTTTGCTTTAGATATTCACTCACAGCAGTTGTCTTCCCAAAACCAGATGGAGCTTCAACTACTGTAAGTGGATAATTTTGAATCTGTGATAGTTGTTGCGTGAGTCTCTTTGGAAAAAAATAATCTGTTCTATAGTTACTTTTTATCATATTGCTTACCTCTTTTACAAATTTGGAATGTTTTACCTTATGTTTGCAGTTTTAATTATATTATGATTTTACAACTACTACAATTAAAAAAAACACCTGTATGTACTTTACTGTTACAAAAAATTCATATAAATTTCTTATTTGAAAGGTTTTAACTATCCTAATAATATGTTATGATTTATTAGAATAATCGCTTAGCAAATTTTTATACGATTTTACATAAAATACAGAGGATTACAAATATGAATTCAAGAAAAGTTGCCTTTTTAGCTGTAATATTTAATAGTTGCATACTGTTTATTGCCGGAATCGCTATTTTGATATATATAAATTCTGCTACTGCATTAACCTCTAATACGAAAAATCCTTCTGGTGGTAGTTCAACAACAAATAATTTTGGTATTTTTGACGGTATTGTTACCAAAGACCCCATTAATTTTCTTCTGCTCGTAAAGGACAAGGCTGGCAGCAACACCGATGCAATAATGGTTGCCAACTATAATCCCCAGAATAACTCTATTAGTATTCTCACAGTTCCAAGAGATACGAGGGTCAATATCAGAACCTCTATTCCAAAGGTAAATGCAGCATATGCCGTTGGCTGGCTACAGGATAGCAAGGTTGATGACAAGCAGAAGGAGATTAACGGTGCAGAGTATGCATCTCAGGTTATCAGTGACCTTACAGGTATAAATATTAATTATTATGTAGTTCTGGATATCTCAACTGTAAAAGGGGTAGTCGATTTACTAGGTGGGGTTAATTTTGATGTTCCTGCCGACCTCAAGTATAGTGACCCTACTCAGGATTTATATATTGACCTTAAAAAGGGTTATCAGCTTTTGAATGGCGATAAGGCGGAGCAGCTTCTCAGATTCAGACATCCACAATCTTCGAGGTATATACCAAGGAGTTACGTGAATTCTATGATGGTTCCGACATAAAGAGAACGCAAATGCAGATTAAGTTTTTAAAGGAAGTAATTAACCAAAAAGCTACGCTGCAATATCTACCCTCCTTTTCATCAATTATTAATTATGCGTTTGAGAATATTACTACAAACATGCCACTCTCAGAAGCTCTTAAGCTTACAAACGGAATATTGAAGCTTTCAAGTGGAAAGCTGAATTCCTATAGACTTGATGGTACAGATGCAACAATAAATGACATTTACTACTTAATATATAATGAAAACGTCATTGATGCGAACACTGATGAAAGAATCAAGGAAGCAGTAATTCTCGATTACTTTACAACATCAAATTCGCAGTTTACGCCCACTGAAGATAGACGCTACAAAGACTTAAATAAATATGAATCACAGCATCATAAGAACCCTTCCAATGATGAATCGGATACAGTAAAGGACCAAGCAGCTAAAGGGTAAGCATCATAAAAAGTTATTTAGGTAAAAATTAAAAAAAGAACTACCGTTCTTAAATGAGCCCTCAGATTTCTCTTCGAATAACAAAAGAAGGGGTTCACATCAAAACGGTAGTTCTTTTTATTGATAAGTAGATTGAAAATCAGAAATATCCAAAAAATAACTATATCATCCTAAGCCCTTATTTAAGCGATTTAATATCTTTCAGATTATATGATATCAAGCTAAATAAACTTCCTAATATACCAGTACATATAAACATAACAGCCATTCCGCTTCCTGCCCCACTTCCAACCAAACTATGCAAAACTATCGTAATGCTGCTTTCTGTATTCATAAATGGTTCAAACACATAATCTGCCAAAAAGCCACCTAGCAAGATTCCCAATGGAATTGTGGAAAACTGAAGGGCATTCCTTACAGCAAATATTCTTCCTTGAATGTTCCCGGGTACAGTCTGGTAAAGTATCACATTTTGACCTGCATTGATAAATGGTATTGGCAAACTTGCAGCTACCGCTGCAAATGACCAAAATAGAACATTTCTGCCCATCCCCATCATCACATCTCCCAATAGAAAGGATAGCATTGCTGATATATAAATCATTTTTATACTCTTTTTAAATTTCCCAGTAGCAACAATGATACCTCCCACTATGCCACCAATGCCCATTGCTGCATTTACAATACCTAATGCCATACTATCATTTCCACTCCTAGAAAGAATCATAGGAGATAATATGTTCTCATAAGTCAATCTCGAAAAGAAATTCAGTAAAGCCATTGTAATGATAATTACAAATATTCCTCTGTTTTTCTTTAAAAAACGAAATCCTTCAGCACAACCAGCAAACATAGATTGCTGGTTTGCTTTATTTATTTCATTCTCAGGAATTTTTATAATCAATAGTAACACTAGAAATGCAATAATAAAACTCAATAGGTCAATGAGCAACAAGAGTTTTATTCCACCAAATGCAAACAGAGAACTTGCCAAAACTGGTGACAGTACAATTATCAAATTACTAGAAAATGAATTCATACCACTTACCTGTACCAATTTATCTTTGGTCACAATTATTCCTGTTGCAACTGCCGAAGCTGGTGATTGGAAAGCATTCATAAAACCGATCACAAAATTAACTATGTAAATATGCCATATTTGCAAACCATTACTTATTGTCAATCCAAGTATAATAACTGAACAAACGGCTGCAATGCTATCTGATACTAGCATAATATTCTTCTTTTTGTGATTATCCACAAATGTTCCAGCAAAAAGGCTTACAAAGATATATGGTAAATAATTAAAGAAGGACATAAGCGAAACTGTACTAGCTAAACCTTCGTGTGAATACGCCCATAAAATCAGAGCAAAACCCGTCATCGCACTTCCCAACTGGGATACTGACTGACTAAGCCAAAGTACAATATACCTATTAAAATTATTTTTCATTGAATTTATCTCCCTATAGTTTCTTAATTTCTACACTATAAGTACAAAATCCAATGCGGACGAATTCTTAAGTAAAGGAACATTTCAAAAATAGTAATATTCTTTACAGATTATCTCTGCACAAGTCTCGTCCATTCATCAGACCTTGTACAGAGTAAAGCACTTAAATCAATTCTCATTTTACACAATATCTTTTACCTCCCAGCCAATAAAAACTACAACAAGCAGAGTAGTTATAGTTTTATAGTTATCTTTGAGGAACACCACCCTGCCTTCATCAATAAAGGCTTTTTATATATCTTGCTTTAATATATCTTGCTTTAATATATCTTGCTTTCACTTCTATCTATCCTCTGAGCTCATTTAGAATATCTTCAAAATATTTAGGAACAGCTGTCTCAAAGCTCATGTGCTTACCTGTTATGGGATGGTCAAAACTCAATCTGATGGCGTGCAAAAGCTGCCCATCCGTTTTAAAGCGTTGCTTTCTGCGACCATATACCTCATCCCCAATTATAGGATGATTAATATAAGCCAAATGCACCCTTATTTGATGAGTCCTTCCTGTCTCTAGCTTGAGCTCTAAATAAGT
>JAEZFR010000334.1 GCA_023417285.1 Bacillota bacterium | reverse complement strand
GTATCTATCCGGCTTCTTCTTTTTTTGCCTAAATTCATCTCCTGTAATATATCAACCTCTCTTTTCTCTACCTCACATTAAAAAGAAAGTAAGCGCCTTATCTCGGGGTGTTACCACTTAAAAACTTCCGAAACCTAATGGATCAGGCTTCGGAAGTGCTATTTTCCTCATTATTAGTTTTGCAGAGTTCTTGAACTGCCTCATTCCATGGTGCGAGCTGATCAAGTTCTTCATCTGGCATTTCTGTATTAGGGCGATGCTCTAATAAGAACTTTAGATATTCATAAATATTTAAATCGTATGCCTTAGCCATCCCAATGATGGACAAGTATACGGTGTTTGCATGGGCACCCGCTGGCGTATCTGAAAAAAGCCAGTTTTTTCTTGCCAGTGTAACTGGACGGATATTGTTTTCGCTTAGATTATTGGATAAGCTGCAACGACCGTCTTCAAGATAGTTCATCAATACATCTTCTCGGTTCAGAATGTATGTGATTGCTTTCTTTAATCTAGAGTTACTACCAGGGTTAACCTTTTTTAACCACACCAATAAGCCCTCAATGAGTGGCTTCTGATCTTTGAGGCGACGATTTTTGATTTGTTTGTGTGAGAGTCCTTTTTCTTTATAAGAACGTTCATATTCAAACAGCTTGTTGCAATACAAGACCCCTTGTACTGCGGGATTGCTGAAATCTTTTTCTTTGCCCTGGGGAATCGCTTCCATTAGGTACCTACGAATGTGAGCCCAGCAACAACAACGTTTCATGTCTTTCACAACGTTATATCCCTGGTATCCATCCACCATAAGATAGAATCCGGAATCTATTCCTTTTAAAAAGGCCTTTGCATTGGCACCTGCTCTTGTAGGAGTGTAATTGTAAAGAATGATTGGGTTTAAACCATCTTCTCCAGTGCGTATCACCCAGAAATAAGACTTCGTTTGAGGATTTCGGTTTTCTTCCTTTAAGACTTGCACTGGTGTTTCGTCCATCATTAAAAATCTTCTCTTTAGAAGCAAACGATGGAAGTAATCATACATGACCTGCATGTATAACTGGCTCGATTGAATCACCCAATGAGCCATAGAGGTTCGCCCGATAGGAGCGTTTTGCTGTGCAAAATCTTTTTCCTGACGATACAGAGGAATATATAATCCAAACTTTCTATAAATGATATAGGCAAGTAGAGATTCTGATACATAGCTGCCTTCAATTAAAGCAGGTGTACCCTGGTCTTTCACAAAGTAAGGATCTTCTGTTTCTTTACACTGTGGACAGGTATAGTTGGTACCATAGTACTCGATACGTTCTAACTTTGGTGGTGTATAAACAATCTCTGTACGAAGATATTCCTTTCCAATGGCAACCATCTGTGTACCACAGATAGCACAAGTTTTATCCTCATCGGATAAGGTATCCACTAAGACTTCCTTGGTAGGGATATCTTTGAACTGTTGTTCCAACGTAGGTTTCTTCTTACGAGGTTTCTTCGTAACAGGAATAATTTCAGGCTCTATGAATTCCACTGGTGGTTCTTCCTCCATGGATTCATCAAACAAGGTTAATTGACCTGGATACCCTACGGTACGTTCACTAGATGATCCAAAGTATTTATGTTTGAACCATGCAACTTCAGATTGAAGCTGTTCATTCTGGGCCTGCTGTTTCACAATGGTATCATTCAGCATTTTAATCGTAGTATTCAGTTGTGAAATCATATCTTTTAGCTCAAAAATCTGAAGTTCTTTGCTACTAGTTGCCATGGCTTTTCTCCTGTTTTTATATGTTATATTATACCATAAAAAGAACAAAAATACCAGTAAAATCAATACTTTCAGGCTGTTATAAGAGCCTTTGGCTGCTCGATTTCAAGCCCTGACATGAGCCAATCGAATTGCTGCCAAGTAAGAGGTTTTACCTCTGCAGCATTTCTTGGCCATCGATACCTGCCTTGAACCACATCAAGCCTTTTGTATAATAAAACGAATCCATCTGATTCTCGTAAGATTACCTTGATACGATCACAGCGTTTCCCACAAAAGAGATAAATCGTATGCCGGGAAGGCTCTTCCTCCATATGTTGTTTAATGATGGAGCAGAGTCCATCGATTGACTTACGCATATCGGTATAGCCCGTGATTAAGTAAATATTTCTTGCCATAGAGATGGACCTATGTCAATACCTTGGACACAAAAAGTTGAACTATTCTCTCCCTGCATAACATATACAGAGAGAGTTATTTCTTAAGCCGCTAGAGCCTCATCTTCAACCTGTTGTGGGGTCTTGTAATCAAGAGCACTATGGCGCCTTTTGCGGTTGTAGAATGACTCTATATATTCAAAGAGAGCTGTTTGGGCCTCCTCAAATGTATGGTAAGTAGTTGTATATATTTCTTCCTTCTTTAATACTGAATGGAAGGACTCAATACATGCATTATCGTAAGGGTTTCCTTTCCTGCTGAAAGAATGAATCATCCCTTGATCCTGCAGATACTTCTCAAATTCATCACTAGTATATTGGCTGCCAAGATCACTGTGAAGAATAATCCCAGTAGTATCAGGGATATTCAAACAGGCATTTTTAACAGCCTTTGTTGCAAGCTCAGCAGTTATATTTTTACCATATGCCCAGCCTATAATCTTGCGGTCATATAAATCCATTACAGATGCAAGATAAGTCCATCCCTCGTTTACTACATGAATGTAGGTGATATCAGTTACTAACTTTTTAAATACTGTATCAGCATAAAAATCACGATTCAGGATATTCTCCTTATCATTAGGAACTGTACCTTGGTTCTTCTGATATTGATACTTCTTAACAACAATACTCTTGATTTTGAGCTTTTTCATATGACGCTGAACTCTTTTTATTGAGCAAGAAATATTTCTATCATTAAGCTCTCGGTGAATCTTAATAGCTCCATAGCGCTTTTTGTATTCATTATATACAGATAAGACTTCTTCGCTGAATTCGTTGTATTCTTGTACTCTTTTAGAAGGAACATGATTAATCGCAGCATAGTAAGTGCTTCTCGGAAATTTAAGCGCAGAGCACATTTGCTTTACAGTATATTTATCTAGATTAGCCTGAATAAAGGACACGTATTCAGCTATTGATTTTTGGCGAATATGGCAGTAGCTTTTTTTAATATTTCATTTTCAATCTCAAGCTCTTTCATCTTTTTTTGAAGAGCCCTGTATTCCTTTAACGAGATTGTTTCTTCATTTGTAGTAATTACTGGAGCAAGATTCTTAATCCAGGTAGAGATTGTGCCTTTAGGAATGCCATATTCGTTACTTAATTCAGTTACGCCTTTGCCAGCTTTGCAGTGCAGATCAACAATCTGTTGCTTAAATTCTGGCGTATAAGATTTTTGATTTTTTGCCATTGTGTTGAACTCCTTTTTGATAAGTATAAGTTGTTCAATATTTCGTGTCCATAGTTATATCCTAACACCAAGATATCACCAAGCATGGGTAGTACCTCCGAGGTATTCTAGAGTACATTTTAAAATCTCTGGGTTTGTACTATTAAAAAATCTAATTGTTGTACCTGCCATTTGAATTTCAACGGCGGGGGCATGATCAGATACAGTAACTTTTGGTTTTAAAGTGCGAGTATTTTGCTTCTCAATCATCCTCGCCTCCTCTATTTTATTTGAGAGAACCTCAACTTTTACAACTTCCTGTTTCGTTGGTAGGTTATGTTTCTTACTTTCAAAATCGGGAAACTGATATCCTGCTTTACGCAGTCTGTTGACCCAGTTGTAAAAAGATGATTTGTTGATGCCATTCTGCTCACACCACTGATAATCGGACAAGCCGCTAGTACGGCATTCCATTATCAGCTGCATTTGTTCATTTCTTGATCGATGTTTCGCTCTCATAATTGTTACCTCCATTTGAGTAGTGAAATGCTCGCACCTCGCAATGACTGAAGAGCAAAATGCTCGCACTTGTTAGTAACAATTATAAAGTTTTTAGAGCTTCAAAGGAATCTACCCTAAGATTAGGCGCTTACTGTATAAAAATTTGTAAGATGGTAATACTTAAGGTAATCTCATAATTCGACAGGCCAACTATACATATTTGAATCTTATCCAGATGGATTTCATTCTTTACTGGACACAGAAAAATTTACACCCTCAAAAAATCTTGACACTATCTCTTAAATATTCACCCCAATGATTCGACGATATTATCTTATCGTGATTCTAAATTCTGCTGACATTTTACTGACGCAAAAATTGGGAAGCCGCTTATTTAGCGGCTTCCCAACGTTTCTTCATGTCACTCAAACTCTATAACTTCAAGCTTATTTATAGCTTTTTCGTTCTTTCTCTTTGTTTTCATTCCTACTATTCCGTTATTTCTATGATATATTTTGGTTCCGAGAAATAATAGAATCATTTTAGAATCAATAGTGATTCTAAGATGAAATTGAATATAAACACAAGTGTGGGTGCTCTTTCAAGCACAATTAAATTATACCACTTTTCGAACTACAAAGCCACTAGAAAATTCCTATTTCATTTGAAAGCTCTCAATAATTCCAGAAAGATAAATTATGCTTTCGTCTGCTAGCCATTCCTGAAGCCGATGATGAGCCGAGCATTCACATCTGATACTCACCTAAAAGAATAATTAATTGTCATGCTAACAAAATTTATTATAGAACATTTTAAAAACATTATGTTATTAAATGCTTTTTCCCCTCTGCATTAAAATTGTGCAAAACCATATTAACGTAAATATTACAAAGAATATAAATGAAGAAATTACATCCATAAACATGAAAATTGTAGCTTTTGAATTTTTAATACATTCATAAAGAAAATAACCAAAAGCTAGTAGTGGCATAATCATACCGAAAATTTTGGATTTTCTTGAAATAAAACACTCAATTACGGCTAGTATAAAAAAAATAATTAATAGAACTACCATATATTATCATCTCCTATATTTTAATTCATCCAATGTTTTTGATAGTAGTAACAGCATCTAATTTTGATATCTTTAGCAATGCAGGTAACGTAGATACTATAAAAAGCATGACTCCAGAAAAAAGAATAATAATCATCTGAATATAGTTTATCTG
>JAEZFR010000320.1 GCA_023417285.1 Bacillota bacterium | reverse complement strand
GCCTAATACAACGTGTGCTAAACCAAATCCTAAAATACCCGCTCCCAACGCAACCATTGTATCACGCTTATCCATGCCATGTTTTTTCATGTCATAGCCTCGCATTGCCAACCCTGTTGCAGAAACTGCCGTACCTAGAACTGTTGGTATTAATCCTTCACGCAACTTAATCTCCTCCCTCTATTTGCAGAATAAACCATCAGCATTATGTTTACCTTTGAGCGTGGTTACTATACTGGTAATTACTGTACAGCCTACTCAATTGTTCCCCCACCTACAACAACATCTCCATCATAAAATACAACCGATTGGCCAGGAGTAATAGCTCTTTGAGCATCATCAAAAGTGACAGCTACCCTGTTTTCATCAATAATATTTATAGTTGCAGGAGCTTCCTTTGCTGAATAACGAATCTTTGCATTCACACGCATACCGTCAATTGGATTTTCAATTGAAATAAAATTCAAATCTGTTGCAAAAAGCTTATTTGAATATACCTCTGTGTCGTCGCCTAATATAACTCTATTATTTTTCACATCCAGCCCAACCACAAACATTGGTTTACCGAATGCTATTCCTAGCCCTTTTCTCTGCCCTACAGTATAATGTACTATTCCCTTGTGCTTTCCTAGTACTTTTCCCTTTGTATCAACGAAGTCACCGGGTATAATCTTGTGATTTCCATTTTCGCTAAGATATCTGCCATAATCATTGTCTGGAATAAAGCATATTTCCTGGCTGTCAGGTTTTGAATGCACAGGTAGCCCAGTCTCTTTGGCAAAGTCTCGTATCTGCTCCTTTGTATAATCTCCACATGGCATGAGAGTTCTGCTTAATTGGTCCTGTGTCAAATTATACAGTGCATAGGTTTGATCCTTCTTTGCTGTGACAGATTTTTTGAGAATAAACCTTCCTGTGGAAGAATCATATTGGACTTTTGCATAATGTCCAGTAGCAATGTAATCAATTCCCATGGCTACTGCTTTGTCTAGCATTGCCTGCCACTTAACATGTCTATTACACGCAATGCATGGATTTGGCGTTCTTCCCTTGAAGTACTCCTCTTTGAAATAGTCTATTACAGTACTTTTAAAGATGTCCTTAAAATTTAAAACGTAATACGGAATACCTAGCTTGTTGGCTACTCTCCTTGCGTCATCAACAGCTGAAAGGGAACAGCATCCCCCCTCTGACTTTTTGGTTTCTTCATCAGCATCCTGCCAAATCTGCAAAGTAACTCCTATTACATCATATCCCTGCTCTAACAAAATAGCGGCAGCCGCTGAACTATCAACGCCGCCGCTCATTCCAAGCATAACCTTCTTCTTAGACATTATTATTCTTCCTCTTCCTCTTCATGCCCATGTGAATGTCCACAAGAGCTACAACAACCAGTGCATACAGAAGCTTCATTTGGATCAAGTAGTCCGTTCTTGATTCTATAGTCATTAAGCGCTGCCGCAATTGCTTCTTCTGCTAGATTTGAACAATGCATCTTTGCTGGTGGCAGTCCATCAAGTGCTTCCGCAACTGCCTTATTTGTTAATTGCATTGCTTCTTCCACTGTCTTGCCCTTTACTAACTCTGTAGCCATACTGCTAGTAGCAACAGCAGCTCCACAGCCAAAGGTCTTGAATTTTGCATCTACGATAATATTATCTTCAATCTTCAAGTACATCTTCATTATATCTCCGCACTTGGCATTTCCAACCTGTCCAACGCCATCTGCATTCTCTATTTCTCCAACATTTCTTGGATTTGAAAAATGATCCATAACTTTTTCACTATACATTTATAATAACCATCCTCTCATACTCTGATATAATGTTACTTTTGATTTTTTACTTTTTCGTACAAAGGAGACATTTCTCTTAGCTTTGCAACGATTTCTGGAATAACACTCAATATATAATCAACGTCTTCTTCTGAATTTTCTTCACCAAATGTCAATCTCAATGAGCCATGTGCTATTTCATGAGTTAATCCAATAGACATTAATACATGTGATGGGTCTAGTGAGCCCGATGAGCAAGCAGATCCACTTGAGCCACAGATTCCTTTCATATCAAGCATCAAAAGCAAGGATTCGCCTTCGATAAATTGGAAAGAAAAATTCACATTACCAGGTAATCTTTGGTGTCTGTGCCCATTAAGTTTAACATAAGGAACCTTTGCCATAATACCTTCTATTGTCTTTTCTCTCAAAGAAATTAATTTCTTGTTATACTCTTCAAGGTTTTCAGTAGCTATTTCAATAGCTTTTGCAAGTCCAACAATACCAGGAACATTTTCTGTGCTTGCCCTCTTACCTCTTTCTTGATGTCCTCCATGGATAAGATTATTTATCTTAACTCCCTTTCTTATAAATAGAGCACCTACACCCTTAGGTCCATAGAATTTATGCGCTGAAAGAGAAAGCAGGTCAATATTCATTTCATTTACATCAATTTTAACATTGCCAATGGCCTGTACAGCATCTGTATGAAATAGTATTCCCTTTTCCTTTGCAACGGCTCCAAGTTCGGCAATGGGCTGAATTGTTCCAATTTCATTGTTTGCAGTCATAATGGACACTAGGATAGTTGTATCCTTTATAGCGGCTCTCAAATCCTCCACTGATACCAAGCCATCACTGTCAACTGGTAAATAAGTAACTTCAAAGCCTTCCTTCTCAAGTTGTTGGCATGTGCTCATTATCGCTGGGTGTTCAATCGAAGAAGTTATTATATGATTGCCCTTTGCCTTATTCGCATAAGCAACACCTTTAATTGCCCAGTTATCCGCCTCACTACCTGATGCGGTAAAAAATATTTCTCTTGGCTGAGCCCCTAATGCTTTAGCTACCTGTTCCCTAGCATTTTCGACAGCCTTCTTGGTTTCTCTACCTATACTATAAATGGATGAAGCATTGCCAAACTTTTCACAAAAGTAGGGCTTCATAGCCTCAAACACATCCGGTCTTACATAAGTGGTAGCTGCATGATCTAAATAAACTATTTTGCCATTCATAATCATTACTCCCTTTTTTATTCAACGGAAAAATAATTTCCATATTATTCTTATATTAAGTTATATACCCTTTTTATTATTAATTAACCCTGTTATTTTTAATTAACTCATTAATTAACCTAGTTATAAGCAACTCATTAATTAACCCTGTTATTTTAATTAACACATTAATTAATCTTGTATTTATTAAATATAAAATATATATCCGTCCTGGTTTTTCTTATTGTACTCATCAACTAGATTGGCAAGAGTATATGAGTCGATTACCTCATTTATCTTGTCTCTGAGTTCCTTCCATACCTCAATAGTAGCACATTTACTTTCTCTGCAGCATTGTCCATGTACATCTGTACTTATACAATCTACTGGGGCAACAGGGCCCTCTAATACTCTTAGTATATCCCCCACAGTAATTTTATCAGCAGGTTTAGCTAGAAAGTAGCCTCCTTGAGCACCTCTAACACTTTTAACAAGGCCCGATTTTTTGAGGACCGAAAACATTTGCTCAAGATAATTTTCTGATAGTCCTTGTCTCTCAGCAATAGATTTTAAAGACACTTGTGTGTCGTCCTGATTCGCCGCTAAATCTACCATCGCTCGTAGTCCATATCTACCTTTAGTGGAAACCTTCAAATTAATCACCCTAATTCCAATAAATTTACTATGATATAAAATTAGCACATTATTTCAGCTATTGCAAGCATAAAATTATAAACAACAAGGTAGTGTAGAACCACCAAATGGCATTAGCAATACTTTAGCATCCTTGCCTAGCTTTTTGAAGGCACAATCAAGAGCATCATTCACATCTGAGAATGGCTTCAAGAATAATTTCTCTACAAAATCGGCCTCCATATCAGAAACCAGATAAATCTGCGCTTTTTTATTAACAAGTGATATTGCTGCAGCCTTGTGTCCACCAAGTTCAAAATTCTTCTGGATATCATCAATGGTGCTATCAATGGAGGAAGCATTGAGCATCCAACGTTCGAATACCTCTTCTCCAAGACCTTCAGTACAAGCTGCCAAAAGTATTACAACTCCACCCTCTTTAACAGCATGTTTTGCATTGTCGAGTGCCTTTTGTGCCTGATACAGATTTATATCCTTTGGATATCCCCCAGGAGTCGTTAAAACAATATCTGCTCTTTCCGGGATAGCTATTTTATATAAACTGTCTAGGAACTTACAGCCCTCTCTATGTGCTTTAATATGATGCCCTGCAACGGCTTTAATTATTTTTTTCTTTTCATCCAAAACAACATTCAATATAAAATCTATTGGGCAATAGTCAACTACTTCTTCTATATCCTGCCTTACAGGATTGTCATCCATCGCTCCCGCTCTGGCTTCGGCCTTTACCATAGCACTATGATTTGACTGAATTGCAGCTCTAGTAGAAACCCCCGGCATAATAGCCTTGGCACCGCCGCTATAACCGGCAAAATAGTGATACTCGATATTACCTAAGCATATTCTTCTATCTGCTTTAGCAACAGGAGTAAAAATATCTACAGGAGTTCCCATTGTAGTTGTTCCCATATGTACACAATCCTTGCTGCTATCAATACACTTAACTTTATTGAAAACGTCTTCCCCAACCAAGTATTTCATTTCCTCTTCTGTATGGCTCCTATGACTTCCCAATGCAAATACAATTGTTACATCTGATAAGCTAACTCCCTTTTGACACAATTCCTCCAAAAGTGGAGGTAATACTGTTTTGCTGGGCATAGGTCTGGTTATATCACTAGTGATAATTACAACCTTTTCTCCCGGCTTTACTATATCAAAAAGCCTCTGTGATCCAATTGGATTTTGAAGAGCTCTGATTACTTCATCCTCTCCATCACAGTTTACCTCTACATTATTTTGTCTAACTTCCATAAGAACATTGCTGTCGTCAATGGAAAACTCCTTGTACCCTTTCCCAAAACCATATTTAAAATCCATTTTGCTTGCCTCCGTTAATACCTAATAATAATTTATTAATTTAAACTATTTTCTGCTTATTAATCTGCATTCGCTGTCTCACTAAACAAGTAATAGTTGTAATCACTCCTGTTGTCCCCACTAAACGAGTATTAGTTGTTATCACTACTGCTATCCCCACTATCAGAGCTATCTCCACCACAATCGCAGCCATCATTATCACAGTCGCAGTTATCCTCGCACTGGCAGTCTTCATCACATTGACAATTTTCATCTAAGCCTGCATTGTGGTTATAGTCACCGTTTAAATTTGCATATAGAGTTGGATCCTGATTGATTGTTTCATTATCCCCTCTATCTAAATTATTGCTCTTTTGCTTTTTACTAGGCAAAGGTTTATTCATAAAGAAAAGGAAAAATACTGCAACTACTAGGTAAACTGCTATACTCGGAATTATAAAATATTGAAATACCATTATATTGACCAGAAGTAAAACAAACCCCAACAATAATACCCATGCGAAAAATCTTTTCATAATAATATCTCCTCTTTGATTATTTCTTCACCCTAATTATTTTTCTATCCTAATTATTTTTTGAATCCTAATTATTTCTCCACTTATCAAGCCAATCTTTTATTTTTGATTCAAACCCATTTGCGGTAGGGTTATAATAAATTGTACCCAACATTTCTTCCGGAAGATAATCCTGCTTTACTATATTATTCTTGTAATCATGTGCATATTTATATCCTTTCCCATAACCTAGCTGCTCCATTCCTTTTGCAGCCGCATTTCTCAGATGCATCGGAACGC
>JAEZFR010000314.1 GCA_023417285.1 Bacillota bacterium | reverse complement strand
CATGCGGTGCAATTAAATCAATAAACCCAATTACACCAACTAAAGAAATTGCACAGCCAGTGAGCGCTGCCGATCCAAAAAGTAGAATCCATTTAACCCTCTTAATATCGATTCCCATTACCTTGGCCTGATCTTCGCCGAAGGTCATAATATCCAATTCTCTTGAAAACCTTAGAATATATAAGATTCCTATAAAAACTATTGGTATCAACATTAGGACATGTGACCAACTTTTCAGAGAAAAACTACCCATTTGCCATAGCATCATTCTCTGCATAGACTCTCTGGTCATAGCTGACATGACGGTAAGGAATGCATTTATAAACAACGAGACAACCATTCCAACAAGTATAATGGTATTATTCTCCATATTCCTATCGATCTTTGCAGTAAAGGTTACCGCAAGGAACACCGTCAGCAATCCACCCAAAAGCCCTAAAAATGGCATAGTAAATATACCTAGAAAGGGTATGTTAATGCCCATTACCATTACTATTCCTACACCAAGTGATGCACCAGAAGATACTCCGAGAGTATAGGAAGATGCCAATGGGTTCTTTAGAACAGATTGCATTACTGTCCCACTTACTGCCAGAGCACTCCCTACTACAAATGCAAGCAAGGCTCTCGGAAGTCTGATCTTCCAAAGGATTGAGACAGTATTACTATCTATGTTTGCATCCAAGTTTATTCCAAAAAATTTATGGAGCAAAATAGCTATAATATCGTCTGGCCTAATAAATACACTTCCCAATCCAACAGCTAGAAATAATATTATTATACATACACCAACAGAGATACCAATCTTTAATCGTATTGTCATTTTTAATATTTGTCAGGGTAAATGGCTTTTGCCATTTCCTTCAACGCCTTTACTATATTGTGATTTGGTAATGAACTAGCCAAGTTATCAATGTAGTACACATCACCGTTTTTAATAGCTTTCACATCTGCCCAGCCCTTTCTTGACTTGATTTCAGAAACAGGGTCGGGTATATAATTTACATTTGTCAAAATAACATCTGGATTAGCCTTTACTGCAGCTTCCTCTCCAATATGAAGCCAACTGGTCTGATCCTTAAAAGCATTTGTTGCCCCAATAAGCTCAATCATTTCATTCAAGAATGTACCTGTACCAAAGCTATATATATCGGGCGCTGCGCCTATTTCAAAAAATACAGTCTTCTTGTTTGTAATTGTCTTTCCAATGGCAGCGACTGAATCCAGCTCTTTTTGCATATTATCACATATTTCCTTACCCTTTTGTCCAGCATTTGTTGCATCAGCAATAAAGGTAATATCGTTCTTAATCTTTTCTATGCTGTCGCTGGATGGAATGTATGCAATACAGATTCCCAAATCCTTCAAAGGTTTATATGGGTCCTCACCAGTGACCAGGCTCATACCTGATACAAAAATAATATCAGGGTTTGATGCTACAATCTGTTCCACATCTGGGTTCATCATATCCGTAACTAGAACATCCTTTTTTACGCCCGGTAAATCCTTTGCATTTAAGTCAATAGCTACAATTTTATCACCAAGGCCCAAATCAACTAGCACCTGAGTGACTGAAGGCGCCATAGATGCAATGCTATTTACGTTTTCAGGAATTGTTATATCATTGCCCGCCCTATCCTTTACAGGCGTTGCTTGCGTTTGTGAACTGTTAGCGGCATTGGTTGTATCTGCCGATGTGTCTGAACTTCCTGACTGGCCCTCGTTTGAATTGGAACATGCAGTCATAGAAAAAGCAATTAAAAACGCCATTAGAATAGATGAAAACTTTTTAGTCATGTGAAAATCTCCTTTCAAATCCTCGATGTCAAAATGTTTTTGGTATATTGCTTCAAACAGCAATGAACAGAGGTTTTGCTAATATATACAGCAAACAAAGGATTTGTAAAGAATAGAATCTGTACAAAAAAACGTCTTGACCATAGAGTCAAGACGTTATAATTTGTTTTTGCCATAGATAATTAACAACAAACTATATCCTTCATACTCTGTGAAGCAATAGCAATCCCCAAAAATGGAGAAATATATCGGCAGGTATTCCGACTCAGATATCATCATGACCTTTTAACCTTCCCATACAAAACTGTACAGTGGCTTGGAAAACTAGCTTCTCCAAATATTGAAAAAGCAAACTTTCACAAAATAAAAGGACACTACATCAACACGGCGGCAGGACCGTTCAGGATTTTAACCTGATTCCCTATTATCGCATAAATGCGCACCTAAATAAATTATATTCAATTTGTTCTCATATTATCACAAAACTTTTTTCGTGTCATTGTAAAAATTATATTTATTTATTATTTTTTTGCTATTTTAGCTTAATGCTTCATTTTATCAATAACATAATAAATAATATACGACCCGCAATTTACCTGGCCTCAAAATAGAAGTCTGTTATTTCTGCTTCAGTACTGTCTTCAACAAGTTTGAGAACCTCGTTCAAAATGGTATTTGCATGACTCACCGTAGTTGATACTACCGCAACTCCTATAACAATACTCTGATGCAAATCATGGTCCTCCACTTCTGAGGCTGATACATTGAATTTATTCCTAACCCTTTTTACAATGCTTTGAACTATCATTCTCTTCTCTTTTAGAGAATGGCAAAAAGGTGCATATAATCTGATGGTCAATGCTTGAATAATCATTTAGTAACTCCTGTGCCATAAGATTAAAATATTATGTTATTTTGCCCTACTTTTCAAAAATACCATATACATTATTAACATCCTGAGTATATATGATGCCATTTCCTGGCTTATCCATTTCAAGATCATCCCTTATAGAGGTTAATACGTTTGTAGTAATTTCTTTCTTGGTAAGAATATAAACTAGTTCTCTTTCAGGTTCTATATCCATAGAGAACAATTTGCTAGTCTCATGAATTCCAGCACCTCTGCCATTAATAATTGTACCGCCTGTTGAGCCTGCCTTAGTTGCTGCAGTAATAACATCTTCTCCTCTGCCTTTATCAACGATAACTGTTATCAAATGATACATAGTATTATTCGCACCTCTTTCATCAACTTTGTTATCACATATAATGGTTCTTGTTCCCATAATGCTGCAAATAGATGTGGTAAAAGCTATTCCATGACCTGGTTTTTTAAACGCAAACTCGTCATTAAGCTGTTTTATCGCTTTATCAGCAGTTTCCTTTTCTGCTGCCAAATAAACAACTTCCTTCCTTATATCAGATAGCCCTAAAAAATCCATAATTCGGCTATTTACAGTACCTTTCGCCAAAGAAATTGTTCCTCCGGAAACGCCGCAATTCTTAGCAAACTTAATTATTTTACTGCCTACACCAAAGTTTACAATTACACATATTAACTCTATGTCGTGCCCTTCGGATTTACTAATCATGTATTTCCAGTCCTCCTCTTTTAGATCTTATTTTAAAGAATAAGCCCAAAACTTGCAATGCTATTATTGGAGTCATTGCAACCATCGCTATTATACCAAAACCGTCTATTAATACATTAGCAGTTTCAATTCTCTCGGCAGCTCCTTGCGCGAATGCCAAAATAAAAGTGGCAGTCATTGGTCCAGAAGCTACGCCACCTGAATCAAAGGCAATACCTACAAATAGTTTCGGTACAAAATACATTAGCGCTATAGAGATTATATACCCTGGCAGTAAATAATGCCACAACTGAATTTCTGGAACTATAATTCTTACAAGGGATAATGCAACTGCCAAGGCTACTCCTATAGCCAAGGTAGCCATAACAACCTTACGTTTAACATATCCGCTGGTTACATCCTCAATTTGATGAGTTAATACATAAACAGCAGGTTCAGCAAGAATAGTAACCAAACCTAATACAAATCCTACTACTATTAAGTACACATAACTGTCCATTGAAGCCAGCTTGTAGCCTACCACACTTCCAACCTCCATAAACCCGGCGTTTACACCCAATAAGAATATAACCAGACCTACAAAGGTAAATAACATTCCAAATAATATTTTCCTGAATTGTGATTTAGACAATTTAAATGATATCTTCTGAAAAATAAGAAACACTGCTATTATTGGGGTTAATGCAATAATAATTTCAGAAGCTATGTGGGGCAGCTTCTCTAGAAATGGCTGAATTATGGAATCGGAAGAAGTTTTGGCTGTCTCGAGCGAGCCAGTTATTCTATCAGTTTTAGAAACAATACTCATTATCATTACTGCTATAATAGCACCTGTAGAAGCTATTGCAACTAATCCAAAGCTGTCCTTTTCGGAGGACTTACTGTCCTTTTTTAGCTTTGAGACACCCATTGCAAGGGCAAGTATAAATGGAACTGTTAATGCCCCGGTAGTTGCACCAGATGCATCAAAGGCAATAGCTATGAATTCACGGGGAGTGAAGACTGCGAGAACTAAAATAACTCCGTATAATACGGTTAGTATTTTATATAAAGGAACATTGTAAACTATTCTTGTAAGACCGTTTGATAGCATTATAGCAATTCCTATAGATACTACGGCCACTATGCTAATCTTGGTTATAAGTCCTGACGTGACGGCATCTACCTGTCCTGCAAGTATATACAGGTCGGGCTCAGCGATGGAAATAAAGAAGCCTAGCAGCAATCCGGCAATAACAACAATCCATATCCTATTTGGTTTGACAATGCTTGCGCCCATGTTATTTCCTATTGGAGTAATGCCTATATCTACCCCAATCAAAAAAATTGTCAATCCAATTATGATAAGTGCCGCTCCGATGAGAAATCTTACGAATAGTGTTGTATCAATAGGTGTTAGCGTGAAATTTAAGATAATTACAATAGCAGTGATTGGTAAAACGGAATATAAAACCTCTTTAAACTTAGATATAATTACACTCAAATTGCATTTCCCTTTCTTTTTATAAATTTTTATTTACTATCAAAAATCATCTCCTATTATCAAATATTGTAGTAGATTATAGAAAATTAGACCGTTACTTTTTTATATCTCTGTTGATGGGATGATGTCTTTTCAATAGCCACCAGCTCTCCCTCTGTACTTTGAACATAGTTTAAAAACAGAATACCCAAAAGCAACCTATCCTTTACTGCTATTCTATTCCAAACATAGCCTTTAAATAGGTCTTTTATAAGAAATATCTCCCCATCACATAGATTTTCTACCTCTTTAATTGCTTGTTCCAATAGAATATTTGCGTCAAGCATAACAACCACTCCCTTGATTAAATAGTATTTTAAATGATGCCCGAAACCAAAATTTTAAACAACATTGTTATCAACATTGTACACAATGTTCTATTTGAAAGCAAATAAATTATTGTTGAAATTTGCATGTAGTTAATGGACTAATTCTTACTAACACAAGGATTCTAGGCTCTAAACATATTTATTTAGCAATTACTTTTAAATGTAATAGTCTCATTTTATATACTCGGTAGTATTAAGGTTTGTGAGTTAATAGTATTAATTCTTGCGACAGAATAGTATTAATCTTGTGGCAAATAGTATTATACTTTTTGACTGGATAGTATTAAATCTTGTGGCAAAATAGTATTATGCTTTTTGACTGGATAGTATTAAATCTTGTGACTGAATAGTACTAAACTCTGTTACTAAATAG
>JAEZFR010000310.1 GCA_023417285.1 Bacillota bacterium | reverse complement strand
TAGATAACAAGGATTGGAAAAAATGGAGTGGGGATGAAATTGCTGATAATAAGAATGTATCTGATTTAATATTTGAGATAGCTGGGGATTCAACAGATTCTCATAGTGCAAAGATTACAGCGACTGATGCTGCTGGTAATAAGAGCACAGTAGATATTGACAATTTTTATGTTACAACTAATTTGTGGGTAAGATTTGTAAATAATAAGCCTGTTATGATGGGTTCATTTGGCGGGATTACTCTCATTTCTCTAGCATCTGGATATGTATTATTTAGAAGAAAGAGGTTTAGTAAATAGTAGATTAAATTCGAGTTAAGGACTAGTGTAAATCAACACTAGTCCTTACTCATCTAATTAACCTTATAAAGGGTATATTTATTATCTTCATAAACTGTTTTAATTCTATCGTCTAGTACTAACACCTTAGATAATATGCTTGTGTTATTCAGAAGAACATATTCTACATTATATTTATTTATAAAATCCCAATATTTCATATCTAAAGTATAAGTTTTAACGTAGTCATCAAGTACTGTAACACCATTGAACGATTTAGTAAACAAATCAGCACGTCCATCAATCAGGGTTGGGATATTATTAAAAATTAAGTATCCTCCGTCACCATATTCTGACATTATGTTTTTTACAGATGGGTTACTGTTTATGAATTTAACAGCAGCAACGGGATAATGCTCATCTTCTTCTGACATCGTATTATAAATATTTAATAAAACGGTAGGAGTGAATATTAATCCAATAACAATTATTGAAAAAATAGTATTTAGTACTAGGTTTCGCTCGCTTACCTTTAGCTGCTTAGAAATTAAAGCAGTATATTTTAATGGTAGTTTACTTTTATAATAATTAATAGATGGCGCAAAATATTTTGATGCTTCAGGATATACAAAAATAAATAAGAAAATGATATTTCTTAAATATACTATTGAAAAAACTGAAAAAATGGTTATGAACATAATGTCTTTAAAGTTAATATCACCGTACCTTGTGAGAAATATCAAAAGGATGATAGAACCAAGCATATAGGGATACTGTATTAGAATGACGGGATTCCACTCCTGAATAAAGCTTCTATTATATTGGAAGGTTCTAATTGTGTATAGATAAATATCGTATGTATAAGGATTTGCAAGAATTGCTAGCAGATATATACTCATTAATCCAATGAACTTTTTGATGGATACTTCCTTAAATAAATAGTAGCCCCCAAGAATAATATATATTGGATATACACCGCCATGTAAGTTTACACCTAATATAATTATTAATATTACCAAATAATACTTCTTTTTTTCCATTAGTAGGCAAAAGATAATAAAAAGACAAAAGGAAATAATTTGAGGTCTTGGGGCTAGATTTGCCAAACTACCAAACATAGAAAGCATTGCAACAAATAGAGAAATGGATAAATTTCCAGTTAGCTTGTTAGTCCATACAAATATTAAATAGTAAAGCAATAGGGACATTGTAAAACTAAAAAAATATACGCCTTTTATACCAAAAATAGAGTATATAGAGTATATAAAAACACCAAATAACCATTCGTGATTAACCCATTTTAAACCTTGCTCCAATCCAAACCATGAGAAAGGGTCTGTTCGTGGTATGCCATTATTAATTATATACTCGCCAGCTTTTATGTGCCAATACGTATCTGGATCTTTAGTTTTACCACTAAACAAAATAAGAATTATTAAAGCAAAACTATAAAAAATAATTATTTTTAAAAGCATCGAATTATCATATTTTTTTCTAAAAAGTAACATCATATGTCTCCTCAATTTATAAAAATATTTGTCTTATTATGTAGTATATCTGGCATTTAAAATCAAATCAAGAAAAATATTCCTTTAGCCAATGGAGAGGTAATTGGTAGTCAGGTGATTTGGACGATAACTTATCAACTGTAAGCTCCGCTGACAAAAGTAGTGTTGATCAGTATATGTGTTTACAAGTTAATTTTTTATTAATATATTCCCAATAAATTAATGAAAACAAACTTTAAAGCCTATAAACTTTAAATTATTTATATTGTTCACTAATTCATTGCTTTTTAAAAAGTTAATCCCTATAATGAGAATATAATATTTTTGAACAGCAAAGAAGCTATTTTGATAGATTATTATAAGTCTATTGAAATAGTTTTTTGTTTATTACAGCAATGGTGCTGCTTGTCACAAAAACGTGACAAGCAGTTTTTTTGTTAATGGGGGTGTTTAGTATGATTGGTGCAAATGTTAGTTTAAAAGATGTTTGTAAAGAGTATAACGGTAAAAATGTAGTTGACTCGGTTTACTTTAAAATCGAAAAGGGTGACTTCCTAACAATTCTAGGTCCAAGTGGAGCAGGTAAGACAACTTTGCTAAAAATGATAGCAGGTTTTGACGAGATGACCAGCGGCCAAATATTGATTAACAGTGAGGATATTTCAAATATACCAACTAATAAAAGAAATATTGGAATGCTTTTTCAGAACTATGCTCTCTTTCCACATATGACAGTTGAAGAAAATGTGGTATTTCCTCTTAAAGTAAGAAAGTATTCAAAAATAGAATGCAAAAAGAAGGTAGACGAGATATTAGAAAGGGTAAAGCTGAGCGATTATAGCAAAAGGTTGCCAAGGCAGCTCAGTGGTGGACAGCAACAGAGAGTAGCATTAGCTAGAGCAATTGTATTTAATCCTCCTATCCTATTGCTCGATGAACCAATGGCAGCATTAGATAAGCAATTAAGAAAGCATATGCAGCTTGAAATAAAGCAAATTCATCATGAATTAGGGCTAACTACCATTAGTGTAACTCACGACCAGGAAGAAGCCCTAACTATGGCTACCAAGGTTTGTGTAATGAAGGATGGAAGGGTAGAGCAAATTGCCTCTCCTTACGAGATTTATAGCAAACCTAGCAATGCCTTTGTAGCTAATTTTATTGGTGAGGCAAACATATTTAAAGGCAAGATTGTGAGTAGTTCGGATAGAAGAAGAACAGTTCAGATTGATGATTATGCGTTTGTAATACATAACTCAAATTACTGGTTTGCGGACGATGAAAAAGTAAACTTGGTTATACGTCCCGAGAAAATCAAGCTGCTTGTCAATGAAAGCTTAAGCGATTTTGATGGCTACATATTAAAAGGGAAAATCTCACAGGTTATTTATATTGGGGACGTACTTAAGCTGCTAGTTACTACTCCAACAGGCCTTGAATTCAAAATAAAGATTTTCTCTGATAACTCTTCGCCTATCAATTTAGGAGAAGCAATTACTTTTGGCATAAAAAGTGAAGATATGCTTTTGGTAAGGGATAACTAGATAGTGAAAAGCGAGTTACCAAAAACAGAGTAATTAATCGGGGGGTATATTATGGAAAACACAAATCTACAAGTAACAAAAAAGAGCTATCTTAAGCAAGTCGATTTTAAGAAAATTAGAAATTCACCGTGGATACTAATTCTGCCTTGCGCGCTATTTTTGGTTATTTTCCTTGGGTATCCACTGGCTACAATTTTTATTAAAAGTATCTACAATGGTTCATTCACAGCTGAAAACTATATTCACTTTTTTTCCGATAGTCTTTACTCAAAAGTACTGTTCTCGACATTGAAAACGGGTTTTATAGTGGTAGTTGTATGCCTCTTGCTGGGCTACCCAGTAGCGTATACTATGACC
>JAEZFR010000308.1 GCA_023417285.1 Bacillota bacterium | reverse complement strand
AAACTTCCTTTGGAAATCGATTGTATAATCCCGGATAATGATTCTGTTCGCTTGCTAAGTCAATTTGTTGAGGAGATGGATTTAAGAGATTTGTATTCGACTTACTCCCGAATTAGGGAAAAGCAGGACACGCACCAAGGGATACACCCAATAGATTAATTACAGACCCTAAGGAGATAAGGAAATTTAAAGCCTTATCCATTGCATATATTTGTATATGGCTAATGGTGGTTACAGCATTAACAGTATTTGAAATGAAAATGTATACTCTTTTGCTATGCTTTAGTATTTTGCAGGAGTTATTTGCAATAACTCCAACAGGACATAAGTTTTTTGATAAAATAAAGAATGGACTGGCACCCAAGCAAAAGCCTTGCTAATACATTCTTTTTATAGTAAAAATACTTATTTTATTATAATCCTTCATCTACGTAAAAGAACTTATGGAATTAAAGAATTGTCGTGAAATAATAACAGTCAATAATAGCCGTTATTTTGTTTTTCATAGACTGTTTTTTGCGTTATATTAATACGTAATTTTCATTCTCAAAAATTATATAAATAATCTTTTATATACCCCATAAAATTACATTATATTCAGCTTTTGCATGATAATATTTACTTGTTATCAATCAATAGATGGAGTGTCAATTAAATGGAGGTAAGATACTAATAAAGAAAACTGCGATTACAAAATATATACAAAAACAACTACAAGAAGATAGCTGAACAATTAAGTCTTAGAGAGCATATTGGCTTGTTTATGGTTAAACAAGTAAAAGAAAGCAAATAAAACAGCCAACTTATATGGATACTAAATAGTTTTTTGATCCACGATTTTTTCAGAGTTAGAGTGTACGTGTAAGTATCATGCCCTTATAGGACTTACTCAGGTCACCAGTTTACTTGACCCAGTAATAAATCTTTAGATTAATTTGACTTTATCTAGGTAAAGATATATTATGAAACTAGTATACATATTATTACATTTAATACATATTTATGAATTTTACATGCCCTAGAAAGGAGGATTTCCGTAATATGTATACACGTTAATAATAAACTTAAAAATCAAAGGAATAAAACATTGGAGGTAACTAGCATATGAAGAAAAAAATATTAGCTTTAATTGCATGTCTAACTATTCTACTATCAAGTTTATCTATACGTGCAGAAGTTCTGCCAAATGATAATAACGTTAAACTTGAATCATACAGTTTAAATGATGCTCAAAACAATGCTGAAATACAAAAATATTTGCAAGATAATGGTTATTCTGAGAAAGTAGCCAAATTCATTAACCAGAGTTCTAGATCTTTACCTGAATATAAAATAAATAGCGAACTAAATTCTAGTACTACATTGAGTAAAGATGTTAAGGCTAAACTAAGTGAAAAATATAATTTAGTTGAGCCAGAAGAAAAACCTGTCAAAACGATTGTGCTAGTTAAAACAAAAGGTGATTCTAATAATACTTTGTTGAAAGCTAATGCTATAGGTAATGTTTGGCTCTTGCAGTACCCTGTTACTGATACAAATTTTAGTATTAACGTTTTAAATGTAGGTTCAGATCATCTCGATTCGATATATGGTTATGTTCAAAAATATAATTTAAAGAGCTATACTTGGGCATTAGATACAAGTAAAAATGTTAGTAGAACACAAGTTGGGACAGGGAATGTTTTTTCTTGGACAACTGCTAAAAATTTTGTTGAAGAAAAGTTTGAATATGATATAACAGTTACCGAAGACGGTGTTACGTGGTCATATGATAATATTGGTGATAACGATATAACCAGATATAACTTCTCTGTTGGTGCTTATAATTCAATAACAGCTAATGGTGGTGAACGACACCACTTAGTATCAAGTAGTGCTTTATCTAAAGCAGGATTTAATACAAATACTGCTGCCGCCATAAGAATGATTACGAGAGACCATGCAAATACGTCAAGTTGGGGAAGTGGTACAGAACAATCAAATTTCAGGATAAAAGAGTTAACCTTGATTCAGTCAGGCAATTACCAGCAATTACTTCAGTTAGAAGTAGACGGATTAAAAAGGTCAGTGGATTCGGAAGGTATATATCCCAATTTACAGCAAAAGTATTACGATGAAGTTTTGGTAGCACTTTTTATTATGGAAGAATACTTTGGAATAAATTAATAAATAACTATTAATGAAACACTTTTAAATTACATATTTAAGTTTTATTATAAGATGAAGGGATTTTATATATTTCTCTTCATCTTATATAATTTATAAAGGAAGCTGATGAAAAATGTTTAAAATAGACTTAAAGCCACGTACTGGCATTGATAAAATACAATTAGGTATGACAAAGGATGAGCTAAGAAAAATAGAAATAGAGAGCGGTATATTATTTGAAAAAAAATATTTCGGTTGTCTTCGGGTTTGCTATGATGATGAAGGTCTTTTGAATTTTATCGAAATTGCTAATCCTTATTCTGACTTATTTAAAGTGTTTTTTGAAGACATTGATATATTTAATACTAAAGCTGAAGAACTTATAGAATTCATATCAAAATTCGGTAATTATGATAGAGAAAACGAGGATTCAAGATTTGGATATCAATATGTATTTAAAGATATGGGGTTAAGTCTTTGGCGACCAAATGTGTTTAAGCAGGAATATTTAGATGAAATTTGGTTTCAAAATTATTCCATAGAATTGCAAGAAGATGAAATGAAATACTGGTATTTCCAATCAGTTTCAATAGCTGTAGATGGCTATTGGGGATGATTTATAACGAATACGTTTAAAGGGTTTAATAGTGATGCTGCCATACGGTAAACTCAAAATAGCTTATTCTTTTATGAAAATAGTAAGAATACATTTAATGTTACTTTTATGGGCGAAAACGAATGTGGGACAAAGGGTTCAAAATATAAGTTAGAAAAATCAAATAAGGTTACAATACAATCACTATATAACACTGCCAAAAACTTAAGATAATATCATTATTGTTCATTGAAATAGAGCCAATATTATTTGGCTCTATTATTTTCTAAAAAAGAAATAAGTAATACAACACATGACACCAATGACATGTGTTGTATAATACTTCTCACAAAGAAAAAGGGGCTGTTGCACTAAATAATAAAATTAGTGCGCAGCTCCTTTTTCGTGTAATAAAATAAATCCCAAACTCCGAAAAGTAAGGGATTGTGGTAAAATTAATGTATGACCAAACACATTAATTTACTTAAGAATTATACAACTAACCAAGGATTTTATCAATTAAAACTTCCTTTGGAAA
>JAEZFR010000239.1 GCA_023417285.1 Bacillota bacterium | reverse complement strand
AGGTCCTGATATTAACAAAGCATTGCAAAAATTTGATGTCAAGAGCGAGTTTGTTAATGGCCTGCGCGTGACAGATGCACAAACTATTGAGGTTGCCCAAATGGTGTTAGTAGGCAAAACCAACAAGGAAATTGTTTCATTACTTAACAGTAAAGGCGGTAAGGCCATTGGGCTTTGTGGAATTGATGGAAAACTGATAGAATGTGAACAATATAAAACAGAGATTGATGGAGAACTAAGAGATATCGGTTTTGTTGGAAGCATTACTAAAATCAATTCAAAGGTGATAGATTTGATTTGTCAGGATGAATATATCCCTGTTGTAGCACCTATTGGAGTTGGTCCGAACGGAGAGAGTTATAATATTAATGCAGATACTGTGGCAGGTGAAATTGCAGCAGCACTCAAAGCTGAAAAACTAATGCTTTTGACTGATGTTGAAGGAGTAAAGGCTTCAAAGGACAGCGACTCAATAATACCTGCTCTTACTATTGAAGAAGTACATAAGTTAATTTCCGATAAAACTATAGTTGGAGGTATGATACCAAAGGTGCTTGGCTGTGTTGATGCACTTGAAAAAGGCGTTGGAAGAACACATATTATTGATGGCAGAATACCTCATTGTATACTGCTTGAAATCTTTACGTATAAAGGAATAGGTACAATGATAATGAAAGACAAAAAACTTTATCACCAAAAGGAGGCATTATATTAAAATATCTTATTATTCAGCAGGATTTTTATGCCAAATATAGAAATCTATATTTGGCTTTACTTTTTAAGAGACGACATCTCAAGTATCCACATCATTAGTGCTTTATGAAAGGATGAATTCATGAGTAGTGTTGATATAACGTACACTCTATTTCCTGGGGCTCTTATCAGCATTAAGGTTGAGCACAATATATGTTGGACATTAAATATCGTGATACAATCCACCGAAGACTACATAGACCTGCCTTTTACACCTGATATGTTGAATGAGCATCTAATGATTGGCTCAAGCGTATTAATTAAATATGGAAATGAGTACTTCGAATATATAATTTCAGCCAAAGTTATCAATATTACCTTGGGTACTCTCCCCCATTTCAGAGTTAAGATAACAAGAATTAATGATGCTATTAACCAAAGAGCCTTGCCTAGACAGGATGTTCACCTCCCTGTAGAAGTTCTAAATGAGAAGATTGGATTAATATATGGGGTTACTTCTAATATATCTTTATGCGGGATTTGTATATGTACAAATAATCTACTTAGTCAAGATGAGGTTTATGATATTAGCCTAAATACTTTGAATGATGGTACAATATACTTCTCCGGAAATATTGTAAGGAGTGGCCAAGTTGGCCCTTTTCTAATGTACAGCATCTTAATAAATTATATCGATGTAGATAATAGCAATAAGCTTTCCTGCCTTCTATTTTCACTAAACAAATCCTTTGACAATCTAAGAAATCAATACCTACTATAAAGATGATATCTTATAGATATGAATATATAATGTAAAAACTACTATAAAAGGCGTGAGCCTTTTTTTTTCGTATGCTTAAATAATTATAAATAATAATTGCATTTTTATGCATACTTATGTATAATTATAAATAGATTTTTTTGAGAAAGGATGATAGCATGAAATTAAATGAAATCGTACAAATAGATGAAAGTTTTTATATGAATACCTTTGGAAAAAGAACACCTGTGTGCTTTAATTCAGCAAAAGGAATTGAGCTTATCAGTTCAGATGGTAAGGTTTATAAGGATTTCTTTGCAGGAATAGCTGTAAGCTCAATAGGACATAGTCATCCCACCTTTATAAAAAGAGTATCAGAACAATTAAACAATCTTGTCCACTGCTCAAATCTTTATTACATAGAGGCGCAAGCTTTGCTAGCTAAAAGTCTAGTTGAAAACTCCTGTGCTGATAAGATATTTTTTGCAAATAGTGGCGCTGAGGCCAACGAAGGTGCTATCAAGCTTGCAAGAATATACTTTAAAAAGCAGGGTATGGACGATAAGTATGAAATAATTACTTTGGAGAAGTCCTTCCACGGCAGAACTATTACTACCCTAAGTGCAACGGGTCAGGATAAATACAGTAAGCCGTTTGCCCCACTGACACAGGGTTTCAAAAAGGTTGCAATAAATGATATTGAAGCTCTTAAGGGTGCTATTTCACCTAATACCTGCGCTATAATGTTAGAACCTGTTCAGGGTGAGAGCGGTGTGTACCCATGTGATAAGGAGTATATTAAGCAGGTTCGTGAGTTATGCGACACCTACAATATTTTACTTATATTTGATGAAATACAAACTGGCATGGGCAGAACAGGTAAACTTTTTGCTTATGAGCATTTCTCAGTCGAGCCAGATATATTCACACTGGCAAAAGCCTTAGGAAATGGTATTCCAATTGGCGCAGTTTGTGCTAAAAATGAGGTTGCACAGGCTTTTGCTCCAGGAGACCACGGTTCTACCTTTGGCGGAAATCCTCTTGCTTGCTCGGCAGGGTTAGCGGTAATGGATATTATAATGGAAGAAAAGCTTGTTGAAAATGCCGCTATAGTTGGAAAGTATTTTGCTGATAAACTTAACGAAGCATTCTCGCGGGACATAATTAAGGAAATACGATCATTAGGCCTAATGCTAGGGGTAGAGCTTCAAAAGCCTATAGCTGTCGAAATAAAATTAAGAATGTTTGAAAAAGGATATCTTATTGGAAATGTAGGCAGTAACATTCTCAGAGTGCTTCCTCCTTTAATTATTACAACAAGTGACGTAGATAACTTTATAGTAGCTCTCAAAGGCTCTATAGAAAATCAAATATAGTAAAAACAAGCTACTTTAGACAAAAACGAAATTACCTTAGACAAAACGAAATTACCTTAGACTAAAAAATAGATTTAACAAAAAATAACTTAGTCAAAACACATTACTTTGCAAAAATATCATGCATAAACCAACATATATACGCTGATAGCTTCATTGAAGAAAGGAATGGTATTTATAATGAAAGCAGTATTATTACTGGAAGATGGAACTTATTTCTCCGGAGAAGGTTTTGGAAAGTGTGGAGAAACAGCAGGTGAGATAGTTTTCAACACCTGCATGACCGGTTATCAGGAAATCTCAACCGACCCATCATACAATGGTCAAATTGTCACAATGACCTACCCTTTGATAGGTAACTATGGGTTCAATGATATAGATAATGAATCATATAAGCCACATGTTCAAGGCTTTATTGTAAAAGAGCTCTGCTCAACACCCAGCAACTGGAGAAATAACCTTGACCCAAATCAATACTTTATTAAGCATAACATCGTGGGTATCAAGAGTATAGACACTCGCGCCCTTACGCAGCATATACGTAAGTTTGGAAGTATGTTTGGAATAATCTCAACTGAATGTGGTAATCTGGATATCTTGGGCAAGAAATTAAAGGGCTATCAAAACCAACCTCGTAACCTAGTTATGGAGGTTACCACAAAGACTCCTGTTCATATAGCAGGAACCCGTAAAAAGGTAGTTCTGATTGACTTTGGAGTAAAGAGTAATATTATTCGTTCTCTCCAGAGCAGAGATTGCGATATACATATTCTACCGGCTTTCTCAACCTATGATGAGATAATGGCATACAACCCGGACGGAATACTCCTTTCAAATGGACCTGGCGACCCAAGAGACCTTATTATTCAAAAGGAGACAATAAAGAAGCTTTTGGGCAAAAAACCTATCATGGGTATATGCCTTGGTCATCAACTATTAGGGCTTTCACTTGGCCTTACAGTAAAGAAGCTTAAGTTTGGGCACCACGGAGGCAATCACCCAGTAAAGGATAATATTACAGGCAGATGCTATATCACCTCACAGAATCATAATTATGCAATAGATTCTTGTGATACCGACGATATAACAATCACCCATTACAATGTAAATGATAATACTGTTGAAGGCTTTAGGCACAAAAACCTTCCACTTATCAGTGTTCAGTATCACCCCGAAGCAGCTCCTGGCCCACAGGATTCAGCATATATTTTTGATGATTTTGTCACTATGATGGGATAAATCCACATTTACCGCATCAAAAAAATATGTATAAAAAATCATTGTTATGTTTATCTAATTGAATATTTTTGAAAGGAAATAAAGCGTATGCCAAAAAATAAAAATATAAAGAAGGTATTGGTTATTGGCTCCGGCCCAATTATTATTGGTCAGGCAGCAGAGTTTGATTATTCCGGAACACAGGCTTGCAAGTCCCTCAGAGAAGAAGGAATAGAGGTTGTGCTCATCAACTCCAATCCTGCTACAATAATGACCGATACACAGTCAGCTGATAAAGTTTATATAGAACCTATCACTTTAGAGTTTGTCAAGAAGGTTATAATGAAAGAAAAGCCTGATGGAATACTGGCCTCTTTAGGCGGTCAAACAGGTTTGAATATGGCGGTACAACTAGCTGAGGACGGTATCATAGATGAGATGAGTATTACCCTCCTGGGCACCTCCCTCAACTCAATCAAAAGAGCGGAAGACAGAGAGCTATTCAAGCAAACCATGGAGGAGATCAATGAGAAGGTTGCTATCAGCAAGATAGTGACTAACCTTACTGATGCTGTTGAGTTTGCTCAGGAAATAGGCTTTCCTATAATAATTCGTCCTGCCTATACGCTAGGTGGTTCGGGCGGTGGTATCGCAAATAACATGGATGAGTTCAAGTACATTTGCGGTAAAGGCTTGAAGCTTAGCATGATAAGTCAGGTACTGCTTGAGCAAAGTGTAGCTGGCTGGAAGGAAATAGAATACGAGGTAATGAGGGACAGTGCAGACAACTGCATCATCATTTGTAACATGGAAAACTTCGACCCTGTTGGAGTACATACAGGAGACAGTATCGTAGTTGCCCCAAGCCAGACTTTGTCGGATGTTGAGTACCAAATGCTAAGAACCGCATCCATCAAGATTATCCGTGCTTTGGATATAAAGGGTGGCTGTAACATTCAGTTTGCTCTCAACCCTACCAGCTTTGAATATGTTGTTATTGAAGTTAACCCAAGAGTAAGCCGTTCATCTGCTTTGGCATCAAAAGCTACCGGGTACCCTATTGCCCGTGTTACTGCAAAGATTGCAATTGGTATGACTCTAGATGAAATAAAGAATTCCGTTACAAAGAATACTAGTGCTTGCTTTGAACCATCCTTGGACTATGTTGTTACAAAAGTCCCACGCTGGCCATTTGACAAGTTTGCTAACGCTGACAGAAGTCTGGGTACACAGATGAAAGCCACAGGAGAGGTTATGGCAATTGGGCGTACCTTCGAAGAGTCACTTTTAAAAGCTATAGACTCTCTTGACATAAAATTTAACTATCAATTGGGGTTAAGCCTCTTTGATAATAAGAACCGTGAAGAACTGGTTGAGTATATAAAGCATCCTAGTGACCAAAGAATGTTTGCAATTTGTAAAGCTATCCAAAAAGGCGTATCAGCTGGAGAAATAGTTAGAATTACAAAGATTGATGATTTCTTTATCAGAAAGCTGAAAAAGATTGTTAAACTAGGTGATGAGATTACTAACGCAGGTATTGCATGGTTGGATTATGATTTATATGCAAGAGCTAAGAAAATCGGCTTCGGTGATTCCTACATTGCAAACCTTTGTAATGTACCACTAGAAAAGATATTGGAGATTAGAGAAAAGTTCCCTATAAACCCTGTATATAAAATTGTTGATACCTGTGCAGGTGAATTTGAAGCCGTAACTCCTTATTACTACTCCACCTATGAAGAAAAGGACGACGTTTTTGTGTCCGATAATGACAAGGTGTTGGTTATCGGTTCAGGTCCTATTAGAATAGGTCAGGGTATAGAATTTGACTACTGTAGTGTTCATTCTGTACAAACCTTAAAAGAGCTTGGAATTGAGTCAATTATTATCAATAACAACCCTGAAACGGTTAGTACAGACTTTGATACATCAGACAAGCTATATTTTGAGCCCCTTACAAAAGAGTGCGTATTAGATATCATTGAAAAAGAAAAGCCACTCGGAGTAATTGTACAATTTGGAGGACAGACAGCAATTAACCTCGCAGAAAAGCTTCACCAAGAAGGTGTTACAATACTTGGCACATCTGTTCACAGTATAGATGTTGCTGAGGATAGAGATAAATTCCTGAAGCTTTTGGATTCTCTCAATATTCCTATTCCTAAGGGTAGCACAGCCTTCTCCTTTGAGCATGCCAAGGAAATTGCGGAGGATATCGGCTATCCGGTGCTTGTCAGACCTTCTTATGTTTTGGGTGGAAGAGCAATGGAAGTTGTATATGATGACAAGACATTAGAAGAATATATAACAATGGCATCGGAGATATCTACTCAGCATCCTATACTTATTGATAAGTATATTGTAGGAAAAGAGCTTGAAGTTGATGGAATATGCGATGGTGAGGAAGTCCTCATTCCTGGTATAATGGAGCATGTAGAACGAGCAGGAGTGCACTCTGGAGATAGTATTGCAGTATATCCTCCTTATACGATTTCTGCTAAAGTTAAGGCTACTATTGAGGATTATACCATCAAGCTCGCAAAGGCTTTAAAAGTAGTTGGGCTTTTCAACATACAGTTTGTAATGGATACAGATGAGAAAGTATATGTTATAGAAGTAAACCCTAGAGCAAGCCGTACAGTGCCTATTATGAGCAAAATTACTGGTATTCCGATGGTTAGCGTTGCAACTAAGCTCATTATGGGAATGAAATTAAAGGACCTTGGCTATCAAAACGGCATCGCTAAGGAAGCTGATTACACCGTGGTAAAAGCACCTGTTTTCTCTTTCTCAAAGCTCACCACAGTGGATACCTTCCTCGGACCTGAAATGAAGTCCACCGGTGAAGTTATGGGTGTTGACAAGGACTACCTAAGCGCATTGTACAAAGCATTTGCTGCATCAGGCATGAGTATCCCTTCAGGAGGAAAAGTTTTATTGTCAGTTGCCGACAGAGACAAAGAGGAATGCAAGGTAATTGCGGGTAAGCTTTTGGAACAAGGCTTTAAGCTTACTGCAACTCCTGGTACCTTCAGAGCACTAGAGGAAGCGGGTATACCTGTTACCGAAATACCTGACGATAAGGTACTAGATGCCATCAAGGAGGACAAAATCACGCTGGTAATTAATACTCCTACTAGGGGTAAGATTCCTGCTCGCAAGGGCTTTATACTCAGAAGAACAGCTATGGAGTACAACATTAGCTGTATTACTTCCCTTGATACTACAAACGCTATGTTAAGCGTTTTGGAACGTTTGACTAGCGCAATAAGCACAGACGTTTATTCACTTGATGAATATTCGGTATATAGAGGATAAAGAAGGAGGATATTTAAAATGAAACATTTATTAAGTCTTAATGATATGAGCACAGAGGAAATTCATATACTACTCAAACTGGCGGAAAAACTAAAGAGCCAAACAAAAGCTGGCGTACCCCACCACCTACTAAAAGGAAAAACGTTGGGAATGATTTTTACCAAGTCTTCAACCCGTACAAGAGTATCCTTCGAGGTTGGAATGTATCAGCTTGGTGGTTCCGCTCTCTTCTTGAGCTCTGCAGATATACAGTTAGGCAGAGGAGAAAGCATTTATGATACTGCTAATGTTCTGTCCAGGTACCTAGACGGTATTATGATCAGAACCTTCAAGCAAAGTGATGTAGATGATCTTGCTAAATACGGTAATATACCTATAATAAATGGATTAACAGATGAAATGCACCCATGCCAAATCCTTGCAGACCTACAGACAATATATGAGCACAAGAAAAAGCTATCGGGCTTAAAGCTTGCATACATTGGTGACGGAAACAATGTTGCCCACTCCCTGTTGCACGGCTGTACAAAGGTTGGTATGGATATAGCTATCGCATCTCCAAAGGGTTATACCTGTAGCGAGAAATACATTGAAGAGGCAAAAGCAATTGCAAAGCTTACCGGTTCAAGAGTAATTATTACTGAAGATCCAGTTGAGGCTATAAAGAACGCTGATGCTGTTTATGGTGACACATGGATAAGCATGGGTCAAGAAGAGCAGAAACAGGAAAAGCTGAAAACCTTCATGCCATACCAAATCAACAAACAGTTGTACTCAAATGCCAAGGAAGATGCTATTTTCCTCCACTGCTTGCCAGCATACAGAGGTTATGAAGTAACCGAAGAAATTATAGACGGCCCTAACTCAGTAATATTTGACGAAGCCGAAAATAGATTGCATGCTCAAAAGGCTGTTATGGCAACGCTTATGGCGTAAAGAAAGGATAATAGTTATGAACTATTCTTTCATTATTAGAAAAGCTACTATAGATGATGCTTCAGCCGTTCGCACCATTATGCAAGAGGCATTTAAAAAATACATGCAGGATACTGATTTATCTGCCCCCTTGGACGCCTTGGTTGAGAGTGAGGATTTAATAAGAAGGGATATAGAGAGAAAAGAGGTTTATATTGCCTTAATTGATAATATACCAGTTGGCACCATAAGAATAGAGATTTTTGAAGATAACACTGCCTATATTAGCAGGTTTGGTGTAATGCTGGACTATCATAATATTGGTATTGGAAAATCTCTTATAAATCTCGCAGATAAAATATTGATGTCTAAAGGTGTCAATCGTGTAAGTCTTCATACTGCATCAAAATACCGTGACTTAATAAGGTTTTACTATGGCAGAGGCTTTTATATCGAATCAACATCGACAGACAGAGGATATATAAGGGCATTGTTAGTAAAGGAATATTCTCCTGTAAAAACCAAGAATGCTTAAACAAGTTTTGTTATAAATTATCATCTAAATTATACACTTAAAATACTTTCTAATAGCTAAAAAATCACTTATAGCATTGTTTTTAAAGATACAATGTTATAAGTGATTGAGTCTGTGAAATAAATTCTGTAAATTAAGCTTTCT
>JAEZFR010000226.1 GCA_023417285.1 Bacillota bacterium | reverse complement strand
ATTTATTTTTGAGCTAGTTGTCTCAAATAATCAAGATACTGCTGTTGCCCGTATCTGCTGATAGTTGATTGTACATGCTTTGCTAGTACCTGCTTTGCTAGTACCTGCTTTGCTAGTACCTGATATTGCTAATACCTGCGTTAATTGTACCCTGAATTGCTTATACCTGAATTACCTGTACCCTGCGATACATTCACCACTTACACCTATGCTCCCTGCAGATATTTCATAAGTGTTGTCAGCTTTTCCTCAACAGTTCCCGACATAAATTCATGTCCGAAATATCTTTGTACCGATATTTCCTTAGAGCAAAGGAGGTGATTGTATACGGCAAACACTGTTGATGGAGGTGTAATATCATCAACAAGCCCAATACTAACCCAAGTATGGCACTTTATTCTGTCAGCTAGATTCATTATATCAAAGTATGAGAGAGTTTCCTTGGCCTTAATTTCAATAGCGGGTTTTGTATTTCTTCTGAAAAACTCGTTTAATTCGTTATAAGGTCCATTTGGACAAATATCTATAGCTCTGTTAAAGTGTGATAGGTATGGATAATCGGCTAGTGCTACTACGGGTATACTACTAAGTGCTGCTGCTGCCAAAGTGAGCGCACCGCCCTGACTACCCCCTAGAACTCCTATTCTTTTGGCATCAACCTCTTTCATATCAGCCAACACCTCTAGAGCCCTAACAGAGTCCATATAAACAGCCCTATAATAGTACTCGTTTTTGTCCAACAAACCTTTGGTCATCCATCCGCTTACACCACCAGTAGATGATACTACGTTATCGCTGCTATATCCCTGCTGACCCCTAACCTGCATATGAAATACAGCATATCCCTTTAAGGCCCAATTAACGACATCATGAATACACCCATCAGCAGCCCAATTATAGCCGTGATACAGCATCAATCCAGGGTATTTGCCATCACCTTCAGGTACCGCATATATTCCCTCAATATTTGCATTGTTAAAACCAATAAAACTTACTATGTATACTTTTATGCCCTTAACAGGATAATCATATGGAGTAAGGGTATATTGTAATTTGACTTGTGAGAGTTCATTCAGGGTGTCAGCCCAGAAAGTATCAAAGTCAGGTTGTTTTGTAAAATCAGGCTTGTATTGTTGCAATTTTTCCAAGGGTAAATCATATGGTTGAAGCATTTTTTATTCCCCACTTTCATAGTAATATGTACTTATTATATAGCTATTTAATAACAGCTACAACCTGTTTAACATATAATAAATTATTGTTTTTAAATATTATTAATTTTCACTAATAGCGACAAATTTTTTTCAAAAATGATATAATATGTAACGTAATAAATAATTTTGTTTTGAGGTAGCATGCGAAATGGAAAAAACTAAGAAGTTAAACCTATTCGGGTTTATAGATGAAACTGTTGCAATATTGGAAGAAAGGCGTGATTTATTAGAGATATTTACTGATGACTTATACAAGTACTTTAGGTCTCTTCTAGAGGAATTTGAGTTTTTTGTAAATATTAATCATAGGGTTAAAAGTGTTGAGAGTCTCAAAGAAAAGATGATTAGAACTGATTGCTACAATGAAAATGCCAACCCGGAGGAGTATCTTTTTAATTTGAGTGACCTCATTGGCCTTAGAATTGAGTGTAGATTTATTGAAGATGAAGCTAAAATTTATAAACGTTTGACTAAGATATTTAATATTAATTGTGAGAATGGTTATTACTGTGCTGCAGAATCAGGAGATATTCTCTTAAGGCTTGGAGAAAAGCAGCCACAAGACCAGAAGAATGGTTTCAAAATATATCGAATTGATGGCATTATTAAGAGGATGAATACCGATATAAAATTTGAACTTCAGATAAAAGCACTGGTAAATATGTTCTGGAGTGAGATTGAGCATAAAATTATTTACAAAAATTATACCTATAACTTTTCTGAAAAATTCTATAGGGATATGCTTCACTCTATAAAGCAGAATCTTGAAATGGTTGATAAACAGCTACTTCTTGTTTTCAATCAGATAAATGCTCAGGAAAATATCAAAAAGGATAAGAGAATGTTAAATCTACTCTCTCGTTCAATAAATGAAACCTTCTCCTACAGAATAATGAAATCCTTAGGTACAACTATAGATTTTAGGCAAGCATGTGACATAATGAGCGAGTATATTATTAAGATTAATAGGCTAACCACCGACGAGAGCTACAACTTGTTAATTGTAGATAAGCTCTCAAGATTTAATGAAATAGTACAATGCAAGCTTAATGTAGAAGATGAGGTTAGCTTCGAAAGAGAGCTGCAATTTAATGATAAATATGAAAAAATGGTGGGGGAACATGTGTTAGCCAGTATTAATACAAACTTCAAACTTCACTTGTTTTTTATTATTCTATTTGAGGTTGAAGCGGGTAATAATGCTGAAGATTTTGAGGGCTTTATAAGCTTCTTCACAGAGAGGGCATTCCAGGGTCTTCAGAATGAACAATGGAAGGATAGAGATATTCTAAATGATGGCGAGAAGGCTATAGTAGAAGAGGATATCAAGCTTGCTATATTAAGCTATTTCTCAAACCATATGGATATATCATTGTTTAACAGTACCTTTTTAAAGAAACTAGGCAAAAAAATTGAGGTAATGCTTTTACAAATTCAAAGCTTTGAACAGTGGGAGAATACAAAGGCTGAGCAATTAAATGAATTTATAGCGGGTCTCAGTGAGCTAGTTTAGATATTGAGCTATAAATTAGAAAGACTTTACTGAGTAATTAGAGCGCTAGTGAGGCTTAACATTAAGTGTTCTTTTAGACATATTTCTTAATAAAGTAGTTGTTGTTGGTGTAGTTACTGTAACTAATATGAGCTTGGATTAATGAGGTAGATTAGAATAAAGAGGTATACCTGTATGGATAAAGTATAGTTATATTATCTGTACATAAAATATATACTCTTTCTTAATAATAATGGCATATTAAACTGGGTTTTGAAAGGGTGAATAATTTGAACGAAAGAATCAATTTGTCTATGCTGACCGATTTTTACGAAATTACAATGGCAAACGGGTTTATAGAGAATGGAATTTCTGATAGAGAAGCTTGCTTTGATATGTTTTTTAGAAAGGTACCTGATAATGGCGGATTTGCAATTATGGCAGGTATTGAACAGCTTATAGAGTATATAAAAAACCTGAGGTTTACTCAGGCTGATATTGAGTACTTGAGAAAAAAGAATCTATTCTGTGAGCAATTTCTTGAGTATTTGGCCAATTTTAAATTTGAATGTGATATCTGGGCAATTCCTGAAGGAATGCCAATTTTCCCTGGTGAACCAATTGTTGTAGTAAAAGGACCTTTACTCCAAGCCCAGTTTATAGAGACAGTGGTACTGCTCACAATAAATCATCAAAGCCTTATCG
>JAEZFR010000199.1 GCA_023417285.1 Bacillota bacterium | reverse complement strand
CTGTAAAGGCAGTAAATGTAGTATTGCTTGGGGCTGCAACTGCAACAGGTATGCTGCCATTTGATAAAGCCGCCATGCTCAAAGCCATAGGTGAAAATGTCCCTGCTAAATTCAGAGATTTGAACATAGATGCATTCAACTTAGGATACGAGTGTGCACTTAATTATGAAGGCTGATGTAAAGATTAAAATATTTTGTTTTTCAAAACAATGTTTATATTGTATAATATTCTCATTGCCAGTTATTTGGGAAATAACAAATTACCATTGCATACATATGGTAAATATCAGATGAGATGAGGCTTAACTCGTAGTTAAGCAAGAAAGGTGAGATGAATATGAGACAGCAACAGTTAGAACAATTCCAAAATCTATTACAAAATCTTCAAAAAAACAGTCCGTTCTATCAGCAAAAGTTTAAGGATGCGGGTATTGATGTAGAGAACGTCAAGAGCAAAGAGGATATCAATAAGCTTCCATTTACTACAAAGGAGGAGCTAAGAAATGCATATCCGCTGGGATTACAGGCAGTAGATGATGAAAAGATAGTGAGGATTCATTCCTCCTCAGGTACTACCGGAAAACCCATTATAATCCCATATACAGCAAAAGATGTTTCAGATTGGGCAGACATGATGGCGAGGTGTTATGAAATCGCCGGTATTACACCTTTGGATAGAATTCATATTACTCCCGGATACGGTTTGTGGACAGCAGGCATTGGTTTCCAGGCTGGGGCAGAGAGATTAGGTGCGATGGCAGTACCAATGGGACCTGGAAATACAGAGAAACAACTTCAGATGATGATGGATTTAAAATCAACAGTATTTATTGCAACTTCCTCTTATGCTCTTGTCATTGCGGAAGAGGTTGCGAGAAGAGGGATCAAATCTGAGATACAGCTTAAAAAAGGTGTTATTGGCTCTGAACGCTGGGGAGAGAAAATGCGTCAGAGAATAAAAAACGAATTAGGGATAGATATATACGATATATATGGTTTAACCGAAATATACGGCCCCGGTATTGCTATAGACTGCGATTGTCATGAAGGAATGCACTATTTTGATGATTATCTGTATTTTGAGGTAATCAATCCTATTACCGGTGAGGTACTACCTGATGGTGAAGAGGGAGAACTCGTTATTACGACCCTAAAGAAAGAAGGAGCGCCTTTACTTAGATACAGAACCCGAGACTTAACCAGAATTTTACCTGATAAGTGTAGCTGTGGTCGCGAATATCCTAGAATTGACAGGATAGTAGGCAGAACGGACGATATGGTTAAGGTAAAGGGTGTAAATATTTATCCTGGCCAGATTGATGAGATACTTCGTGAGGTGGATGGAGCCAGCAGTGAATATCAGATATTCATAGATCATATCAATGGCAAGGATGAAATGACACTAAAAGTTGAGTATAACCCTGATGGTGATACTGTTGCATTTGATATTGAGAAAAATATAGTTGATTTATTCAAGAGTCGTATTGGTATTCAAATTAAAGCAGAAGCTTCTCACATTGGGTCTTTGCCAAGAAGTGAAAAGAAGAGCAAGAGAATATTTGATTTGAGACATGCAGATTAATAAGTAGATTAAATCATATAATTATGTTAACCTTTGAAAACCGAAAGAATAAATAATCAGGTTTACCTTTAAAATGCGAATAAAGTAAGTATATATTATTTTATGGATTGTTGTGTAGCAGTATGGTTGCTATAACAACAGTCCATATTTTATTTCCATTTTTCTTCCATGTCTTCATAAAATGTTCACGAATTCACCATCTGATGGACAAATATTTTTAATAATATCATATATGTAAAATACAAAAATCAATCTGAAAGGAATGATTGTAAATATGCAACTCAACACAAAAAAGAAAAGTATAAGGTTAAGAAAATGGGTTGTGGTAACTATAATTGGTGTATTGATAATAGCCTTGGGTATAGGTACCTATTCATTTGTTAAAGCACGCAACACTACAGCTTCTACCAGCCAACAGCAGAGGACATCTAAAGTTATAAAAGGCAATATAGAAGTGAGTTTATCTGGGTCGGGGACAGTGGAATCATCAAGTACAGCAGAACTCATGGCAAATGTGCAGGGTAAGATAACCAAGGCATATTTTAAGGAAGGAGACACAATAAAAAAGGGTGACTTGCTTTTTGAAATTGATGATACCGATGCAAAGCTAAATATTCAAAAAATAGAAAACTCTATTAGTCAGGCGCAACTAAATGTTAATTCAACAACAAAGAATTATTCTAACTTGGAGGTTAATGCTCCTTTCGACGGAAAAGTATCGGGAGTATCTTCAAAGGTGGGTGACAGTATAAATAATGGAATGACACTCCTCACCCTGACAGATACCACAAACTTGGAATTAGATGTTCCTATAAATGTCACTGACGCAAGCAAGGTTAAGGTAGGCCAAAAGGTCGATGTACATATTCAGGAATTAACAGATACTGTTCAGGGTACTGTTTCAGCAATAGACAGTAATTCATATATTGCTTCAACAGGTGGCACTGTAAAAAATGTAACAGTTCATGTTACAAATCCAGGAAGAATAACCGATGTAATGACTGCAAGTGTTGATATTAATGTTGGTGATGATGTTGTAAGCAGCACACAGAACTGTCAGTTTTCTTTTGTAAACAAGCAAACAATTAAGGCATTGGCAAGTGGCACCATAGATCAACTTAATGTTAAGGATAATCAATATGTGAGTGCTGGCCAACTTCTAATAAAGCTGACAAATGATGATCTGCAGGTATCAGCGCAATCAAATGCACTCAAGGTTGCAGATTTGGAAAATCAGCTTGAGGCTGCACAAAAGCAATTATTGGATTATAAGATTTATTCTACCATCGACGGCATTATGACAAAACAGAGTGCATATGAGGGGGACAGCATAAAAGCAGGTTCTGCATTAGCCAGTATCAGAGATTACAACCAGATGCAGTTTACAATATCAGTAGATGAGCTTGATATAGATAAAATAAAAGTAGGTCAAAAGGCGCAGATATCCTTTGATGCGTTAACAGAAACAGAGAACAACCCTGTTGATGGGGAGGTAATAGAGAAGGCGATGGAGGGAACCTCATCAAATGGGGTTGCTACATATGATGTCACAGTAAAGATTAATGATACTAAGAATATCTTAGCAGGAATGAATGCTAACGCTAAAATTATATTGCAATCCAAGGAAAACGTACTAATGGTTCCGCTTGAAGCTATCACGAAAATGGGGGATATGGCCTTTGTAAGGGTCCAGAGT
>JAEZFR010000127.1 GCA_023417285.1 Bacillota bacterium | reverse complement strand
ATGTATTCCTTCTACGTTTTTAATGAACTTGTTGAGCAAAACGACAGTAGCATAAAATACCGCTGCACCCAAACCGTATAATATGCCAGTGATATCACCTCCACCGCCCAAATCTCCGATTCCAATAATCATCACAAGACCCAGTGTGGACATAACAAAGCATAGCAGTTGTTTTACGGTCAGCTTTTCGCGGAAAAGAATAGGACATACTACTGTAACGATTACAGGTGCGAAATAATAGCTAAGAGTTGCAGCAGAAACAGTAGTGTACTTATACGCTTCAAATAAAAGAATCCAGTTAATCCCCATTGCAACTCCAGATGCAAGCAGCAGAGGGATTTCTTTTTTTATTTTTGAAAAAGGAATCTTTTGCTTAGTTACCAGCAGAAATACGACAATCAAAAGAGCTGCCAACACAGCTCGATACAACGATAACTCACCGGAAGATACAGAGATATTTCTTACAAATAACCCTAAGGTACCAAATATAGTCATTGATGCAATCAACATCAAACGTGGACTTTTAAGTTGCTTCATATATAATCCTCATATTCTATCATTAGTTTTGATTAGTTGATTGAGACAAATATCTCAATTTTCACTTCCTATGTAAATAACACATTAATACCTCCTCACGAACTGTTATAATATATTATTGGAAAATAAGATATATAGAATTATACTACTAATATACCTTATGGTCTATTATATAGGGCATATTAAGGCTCACATTGTATATATAAGAGACATGGTAGGAGAAGCAACTCTACGGAGCGTTTATTGTAATATGGTTTCAAGCGGTTTATGCTAAATAAGGAGGATGAGTGAGATGGATTGTATGAAAGTCGGGAATCTAATTCTAAAATTGAGAAAAGAAAGAAACTATACACAGAAGCAAGTTGCGCAAATGCTTAATCTAAGTGATAAGACAATATCGAAATGGGAGCGAGGGCTTGGATGTCCTGACGTGAGCATTTTACCTGAACTTTCTCACCTCTTTGGCGTTAACGTTGAAAAAATATTACAGGGAGATTTATCTCCTAACACAACTGATGGAGGAAATATGAAAAAAGTTAAGTTTTATGTATGCCCTGATTGCGGAAATATTGCTACCGCAACAGGTAATGGTGAATTCACATGCTGTGGCCGAAAGCTGGTTCCACTGATTGCACAGAAAGCTTCCGAGCAACACATGCCCAATGTAGAAGTTATAGAGGATGATTATTATATTACGTTTGATCATCCAATGACAAAAGAACACTACTTACCGTTTGTGGCTTTTGTTAAGAGTGACAGAATGGTTTTTATAAGGCTGTACCCAGAGCAAAATGCGACTGTGAGATTCCCAAGAATGATGTATGGTGAGTTGTATTTTTATTGTTCACAGCATGGCCTTATGAAGAGTAATGTTAAAGGTTAGCGATGATACATTTTTATAGCAAGTTGCTAAATAGATGGTATAATGCAATATAGTTATACGATTACTGTCATAAATATATACTCCCTTTTATGTTTCCACTTGCGTCCTAATGGTTTCACCCAAAGTGATCCACCTCATTTATGTGAGAATCTGACATGTAAAGCAGTAGCTTTTGCATATAAATTTATTAAGCACAGAATTTAATTCAGTAACCAATCCTACTACATTTTCATAGAATACCTTACAATAATTAATTGATAAAACAGTATTGTCAAAGGAGTTGAGTTCTATGGGAATGGACTATGCATTGGTCTGGCTTCTAGCCGTCTATGGACTGTTTTGTTTCTTTGTATCCATATTTAAGTTAATAGACAGGAAGAAGTACCATAACGAAAAGGCGAACCTCATATTAGTAGTTAAAGACCAGGAGGATAATATTGAGGGTATAATAAGAGATGCAGTAAACAATAAATTTGTAAGAGGCATCGCGCTTACTGGAAGATTTACAGTGCTTGATATGGGCTCAACTGACGATACACTAAAAATACTTAAAAAGTTAGAACAGGAGTATCCACTCTTGGATGTCTGCACATATGACGAAAGAGAAAGGGTGCTGAACTAGTATTACAGCCCAGTAATAAGACCTACCATAAAAATAATTATTGATTTTTAAGTTGAGTTGATAATATCATACACATTCTTTATACTATTAATTGTGATTAATATAAGCAGTTTAATTATGGATATATTAATTACAATACTAAGGATTGGATGTTTTATTAGATGGCAAAGGTGCAATCAAAGCAGCGCTGGTCATTTGACAGCTACCCTGTAGGTGTAAAACTCTCTATTATCGGCAGATTTGATTATAAGATATTTGAAAATATTGATAATGGGTATAAAATTTTTACCTTTGAAATAGAGAGAATAATAGACGAGGATGGCTTTGAACATGAGGCCGAGGATATCATCAGCATTACCGGCTACTATGAGGTAAACCAACATAGTGCCGTTTTGCCATGTAAAATTATTGGGACCGTAGCAGCATACAGGGGTGAAAAGCAGATGAATGCTGATATTGTGGAATATATCGAGCCTGCTACCGAAGAGGGAATAATATCTTTTTTATCCTGTGGTATTATAAAAGGTGTGGGAGAAAAAACAGCTAGAAATATTGTCAAAGGCTATAAAACAGCGGGTGGTTTTGTAGAAGGCTTCGGAAGTGATGCACTAGAGGTAATAAAAAATGCACCTTTAGAACTGGTACGCATAAGAGGTATATCAGCAGATAAAGCTAGAGCAATCCACGATAGCTATATGGAGAATATGGAATATCAGAATGTAATGATATTCTTCCAAAAGTTTGGGGTATCTTCTGCTAAGGCTATGAAAATATATAATGCATACAAAGGAACTGCAATAGCCATTGCGCAGGAGAATCCTTATATGTTTACAGCAATTAAGGGATTTGGCTTTCGCACCTGTGATGATATTGCAAAAAAACTTGGCATAGATCCTCATTCACCATTCAGGCTTGAAGCCGCACTTAGAAGCATGCTGGAGTATTCTGAAAACGACGGACATTGCTATCTAATGAGGGATAGACTGTTTGAGCTCACGGCAAAGGCAATTAGTGATGACAAGGATACTATTCATCCAAGTGAACTTGAAGAAGCATACAAAAGGCAACTATCATTGGGCAATCTTATTAACATAAGATATAGTGAAGGGGAAAATCAGCATGAAGCGGTATATACCCGTGAAATGTATAGGATGGAGATGGAAACCGCCATTGCTATAAAAGGTATTGCCAATACCAGATCCAATAAGGTCGCACAGGATGTTGATTTATTAATAGAAAAGTTTGAGACCAGCAGAGGCTTTAAGCTTGAGGAAATGCAAAAGCAGGCAGTCAGGGCTGTTTTTGACACAAACCTTATGATACTGACAGGTTCAGCTGGAAGTGGAAAAACAACCACTGTAGAATGTATGATTTATGTACTGAAAAAGTACTTTGAGCTACAGGACGAAATGGATTTTATGCTTGCAGCCCCGACTGGAAAAGCTGCAAAAAGGCTCACTGAAATAACTGGCTTTGAGGCCATGACTATTCATAGATTATTGCAGTTTTCCTATGAGAATAAGGGTTTCTTTTATAGGCAGGGAAATGAGCTCCCTTATGATTTGATTGTAATTGATGAGAGCTCTATGTTAAGTATAGATTTGGCACATGCTCTCTTTACCGCAATTTCACCGGGAACTACGGTGGTGCTTATAGGGGATACTCAGCAATTACCTTCTGTGGGAGCAGGCAATGTGCTAGAGGATATGATAAAGAGTGAACGTATCAAAGTGGTAGAGCTCAATGTTATAAAACGACAGGCAGATGGTTCAGGTATTATTTCAAATGCAAACAGGATAATTAACGGAGAAATACCAGAAAACATAAACAATAACAAGGACTTTTTTATTATAGAAGAAGAGGACAAGAATAGGGTTGTCAAACGCTCGCTAGAAGCTCTTGATAGACTTATGACCGGATATGGCTACACAATTGACGAGGTACAGGTGATTTGTCCTCAGAAAACATCCGAAATAGGAACGTATGAGATGAACAAGGCAATTCAGGATATGCTTAATCCTCATAATCCCGAAGTTGCTGAAATAAAGCGAGGAAACAGTATTTTCCGTGTAGGGGATAAGGTTATTCATTTGAGCAACAATTATGAATCTGCTCATTATCAACGTGATACAAAAAGTGGGATATATGTTGCGGATGAGAACACTGGTGTATTTAATGGGGATATTGGACGAATAATTGAGATAGGTAAGATTAACAGCTATGCTAACGGAATGTCTACAGGTAACTCGGTCACAAAAGATGAGGATATAGAAGAGGATGATGTATCATCAGATGGAGCTAGTGGTGTTTTAGGCACAGCAAGCTCTGACGAAAAGAGCATAGCGGTACAGTATGATGACTTTATTATACTCTATAAACCCAATGAGCTTGAAGAAATTGATCTTGCATACAGCCTCACTGTTCACAAGATGCAGGGCTCTCAATGTGAGGCAGCAATTATTCTATGCCACATGAGAAACTATATAATGCTCAATAGAAATTTAGGTTATACAGCAGTTACTCGTGCAAAGAAAATGGCATGTATTATTGGCCAAAAAAGAGCTGTGAAGCATATGGTGTCCAATGTAAAAATAAATGAGAGAAATACTATGCTGTGTGACTTATTGAAATGATTACCAAAGTGGTATACAATGAAATCAAATAGTTACAACTAGTTACAAATAGCAAAAGTAAACAAAGGTGGGTGATTCTATCGGCCTACTGAATTTAATTTTTCCGTCAAGGTGCATTATTTGCAGACAGCTTTTAAAAGGTAATGCGCCCATACATATTTGTAGTAAATGCATCCAAGAAATTGAATTCTACAATAAAGACATTGTTCCACTATCACTTGGAGGTGGGATTAAATCATATTGTGACGGAGTAGTGTGTGTAGGGAAATACCAGCATTCGTTAAAAAAAGCACTCAGGGATTATAAATTTAATGAGAGACCATCATTTTACAGGGCTTTCGGGGCGCTTATAGCAGATAAAATTAATAGAGCACTTATTCAATATCCACTTGATGTTATTGTACCTGTACCAATGAGTAGAAAGCGCATAGCCCAAAGAGGGTATAACCAAGCAGCGTTAATTGCTTTGAGGGCTTCACAGATTTTATCAGTCCCTTTAGAAGCAAGGTCTATTGTGAAGGTTAAAGACACTTTAAGACAGAGTTCTTTGAGAAGGCAGGAGAGGTTGATCAACTTGAATGATGCTTTTAAAGTTACAAGCTCATGTTCATATGCAGGAAAAACAGTGGTACTAATTGATGATATAATTACGACAGGTAGCACCCTGAATGAGTGTTCAAAGGCCTTGAAGGAAGCTGGTGCAAAGTATGTATTTGGTGCAGTTATAGCAACTACTAGAGAATAGGGGAAACAAGTAACTAAGAAATACAAAATTAATAGTAAGCCACTAAAAAATGAATAGAAATTAATAAGCACTTAAAAATTACCAACTTAAAGTACAACAGAATTTAGCTACTATAAATATACAAATAACCATAAAAGTTACTACAAGCATTGTTATATAAAGGAGGAGTTCGTTATGCCAGATTTAAGGAATTGCAGACGATGCGGCAGAATGTATACCTATATTGGGGGACAGCCAATTTGTCCTGATTGTAAAAAAGCTGACGAGGAAATTTTCAAAAAGGTCAAGGAGTTCCTATACGATAATCCCGGTGCTACATTATCGCAAGTAGCAATGACCTTGGAGGTATCGGTTGAAAAAATTAAGATGTTTTTGCGAGAAGGGCGTCTAGAAATTACAGAAGGCACTAATATAATCTTAGAATGCGAACGTTGTGGAAAGTCAATTAGGACTGGCCGATACTGCGATATGTGCCAGCATGAAATGGCTACTGGTTTTAAGCAAAGTATTTCACCTTCAATACAACCTATAGAAAAAAAGAATGAACAGGCTATAGATAGACAGAAAACAAGTGGAATGAGGTATCTAAATAGAAACTAAAAAAGTACTAACAGTATAAAAAAGCTGTTGACCTACTGAATAATGAACCGAACCCAAAAAGTCAGACCTAAAAATCTAACGATTGGAGGCGGTTCAAAAAGCTGTAGGCAACAGCTTTTTTTGGCGTATACTAACTTTTGTGTATGGAAATATATCCGTAATATTTTTACACTAAATTATTAACTAAATGTGTCGATAAATATTATAGAGAGAAAAGACTTTATTTTTAATGCGATAAATTTTTGATTATTAGAAAGTATGGAAAGAGAGTGTTTTTTATGAAGATTTGGGGAGATTCATTTAGTATTTCTAAGATTTACGACAAGCAAAAAAATCTTGGAAGGGTAGACAATACAAAAGCGATAGCATCAAAAAAGGATGTTGTTTCAATTTCAACTAATGCAAAAGACTTCACTACTGTATCAAAGGCTCTGAGAGAGGTGCCGGAGATTAGACAGGAGAAGGTAAATGAGTTGGCCACACTTTACAATTCAGGTAGCTATGATGTAAACGGACAGCAGATAGTTGAGAAGTTAGGAAAGGCACTAATAGACAAAAAAGCTTAAGAATTTGGGGGTAAACAATGGATTCCAGCTTGATAAAACAGCTTACTCAAGTTTTAAATCAGGAAAATGAAATTTATGATACACTTGCAAAGTTATCCAACAACAAGACACAGGTTATTGTTGAAGGTAAAGTTCAAGACTTGGATAGCATTGTAAGGATAGAACAATCACTGGTGCTTAAAATCTCTAAGCTTGAGCAGCAAAGGGAAGAGATTGTTGAGGTCATGTGTAATCAATTAGGAATTAAGCCCGAAGAGGTTACCATATCTGAAATACTTAAGCTTGCAGATAATGATGAAAGCAAGGAACTTAAAAATAGTCAGGATAAACTGAGAGTAACGCTTAATGGATTAAAGGAAAAGAATGAACTCAACTCTAAGCTTTTAAAAAATTCATTGGATTACATTGATTTCTCTCTTAATATGATGACCAGCATTGGTACTATAAACAATAATTATGAAAGTACTGGCGAGTCAGGAGACTCAAAAAAGAGAAGTATTTTTGATATAAAGTTATAACGATTTTGTCCGAAACAGGGCGTTTTTATCTTTGGGGGACTTTTTATGGCAGTAGGATTTTCAAGTTATCAAATTGCACGATCTGGATTAACGGCTAGCGAACGTGGCTTGTATGTTACAGGCCACAATTTGTCTAATGTAAATACACCCGGTTATACACGTCAGCAGTTAATGATTGAATCCAGTCCATATTATACAACGTATACAAAGAATGCAATTCAACAGGTAGGCCTTGGTGCCGATATTCAGGAAATACGGCAGATTAGACATACTTTTTTAGATACTATATATAGAAGCGAAAACACTTCATTTGGATACTGGGAAGCCAGAAGTAACGCTTATGTAGATGTTCAGGGTATCCTTGGTGATCCCATGGGGGTAGGCTTACAAAATACAATGAACCAATTCTGGGATTCATGGCAGGAACTATCTAAGGATCCAGACAGTTTAACTACTAGGGCATTGGTTAGACAAAGGGCTCAAGCGCTTGTTTATCAATTTAACCAGGTGGGAACACAGCTAGACAGACTCCAGCTCGATCTTAATAATGAAATAGCAGTGAGAGTGAGCGATGTCAATAACATAACCAAACAAGTTGCTCAGCTCAATACTCAGATTATGTACCAAGAGCTAAATGGTGACAACGCAAATGATTATAGGGATCAGAGAAATTATCTTGTAGATCAGCTATCCAAGCTTTGTGATGCTGATGTTTATGAGGAGCAGGATGGGCAATATAGTATTACACTTGGAGGTTATGTTTTGGTATCCAAGAGTAATTCTACTAATCTATATGTTGAGGCTAATGCAACAAATGGGTTATTCTACACTCCAATGCTTGAGGGCTCAAATACAGTAGTGCCCATTAAAGGGGGAACACTCAAAGGTCTGCTAGAGTCAAGGGGAGAGGTCTCTGGTGTAAAAGGCAGTATAGAAAATGGCAGTCCAATTACAAAGGCGGATATTACTTTTGGAATAGATGTGTCGGCAGGTAGTGGATCAGGCTCTTCTGAGTACCTATCCAAGGTAAAGGCTTCAATTAAGAATTATGTTGAAGATATGAAAAAGTCCGGCATTGATTTTAATATAAGAATTGCAACTATTAATAGTAATACCAGTGTTCATGGTCCGGACATGGTGTTTGACGCTGACAGTATTGATATGTTTTTAAACGATTCTGCTCAGTTAGATGCTCTCTTTACAGAAACAGCCGATACCACGGTTAGTTTTGATAGTTTTATAACATCTCTTGAGGCTATAAATGCAGCTGGTGGCTTTAGGCAGGATTCAGCGAAAATTGCCATGGTGTTTACAAATGAAAGTATAGATGGTAATTCAGGGGTACCATTATCAGACGCAGCAGCATACAACCAAAGGCTACAAGCGTTAGGAATGACAACTTCAGTAATTACCGATAAAAGCTACTATACTCAAGGTGAAGACAGTACTGAGATTGGTTGGGAAGCTATCACATCAGCCAATGATGGGAAGTTATATGATATAAATACCTCAGCTGACCAATATGCTACTATGATGACTACATTGGGTCGAGATACAAACTATGCTTTTAATACTGTGCTTAGCAGGCAGCCTGCAAATAACAATATTGTGTCAGACATAAGGGTTAGACTCAATGCAATGGTCAACTCCATGCTTAGAGAGATTAACTATTACCATTCAAGCGGGTTTACACTAGATGGTAAGCAAGGGGAAGATTTCTTTAGTGCACTTGATGACACATATCCTATGCAGCTTGGCAATATAAAGTTGAATGACAACATTCTCAGTGATAATGGGCTTAACAATATTGTTGCTGCAGGTACAAATGCAAAGGGTGATAATTCGATAGCTCTTACTATAGCGAATCTTAGAAATGCCGATATACTCAGTGACGAATCAGGAGTGCTTAGTACAGATGAGTACTATAGAGGTATTATTTTAAACGTTGGTAATGGTGGACAAGAAGCAGAACGCACTGCTCAAAACCAACAGAAGCTTATTTTGGCCGCTGAAGATAAGAGGACTTCTATTTCCGGTGTTTCCATGGATGAGGAAATGTCAAATATGATGAAGTTCAAGTTTCATTACAATTCTTGCTCTAAGGTATTAAGCTCCATTGACCAAATGATAGAGACTATTGTAACCAGAATGGGCATAGTTGGGAGATAGCTTTTGGAAGAGAAATATAGAATAACGATATGGGTTACAACATATACCGCCGAAAGGATGAAAGATTATGAGACAAAGCTTTTTTGGATTTAATGT
>JAEZFR010000121.1 GCA_023417285.1 Bacillota bacterium | reverse complement strand
TCCAGCACCGCAGGTATATATTTTTGAAACACCCATCCAAGATAGACTTGTTCTAACATCCTTTTGTACAGAGCCATTAGGTGCCCCAACGCTGTTCGTGATGATAACTGCTGTCTTTTCAAAAATTCGAGGATCAGGGCGATGTACCATCCAGTGTACACAAAAGTGGTCAAGCAATGATTTTATAGAGGCCGGGGCACGAAGAGCATATACAGGATAAGCAAAGACCAATAAATCCGCATCGAGTATAGAAGTCCAAATAGCATTAACACTTAAATAATGGGGGCATTTTTCTTCGCCATTTAAAAAACAGTTTTTACAGCCTACACAAAACTGTGGCATCTCCTTTGGATAAAACTCAACAATCTGGTTATCACCTTTAATATATCCTAAAAATAGCTCTTTCATATGATATGTAACACCGTGAACCGGTGTCCCGTTTATAAGTACAATTTTCATTTTTTAACCTCATCCGCTAATAAAAATAATATTTAATGAAACAATTTTTGGTGCTCTTGATTTATCGTTTTTTATATATTCTTCTATAGCTCCAAACTTCATTCTATCCATTTGAACATTTAACAAATCATATATCACACAAATAATTGCTATTACTGCAAAAATAATCATTACCCAGTCAAATAAATTAATATCTCCTAATTCTATTTTGTTATATCCATTTTTAATAAAAAACCAACTTATTAGTAATCCTGAAACAAAGCAAATTCCCAAAATTCCTAACAATACACTCTCCATTTTTGCATATCAATTTCTCCTTACAAGCGCTCATGCAATCATTTGTATTTTATAAGCTCATGTGTTTACTTTACCTATAAAGAAAATTTATAATTATTTAATAGCAGCCCCCGAAGCAAAAAAATTGCTTTTGCCATCCTTTGTAATCTTCTTATGTACTGCTACTGTAGCGTAGTAATTGCCATTGTCATACTTACAACCATAAATATCTGTATATAGAATGACTGGCGTGATAGTTTGAGTTTCTGTATCAAACTTATAATATCCACTATCTGTATAGTAGTAAATATCATTATCAACAAACTCTAGTCCATCAATTGCCTCATCAATATTAATCAACGGCGGAACTGGATCACCTTCTTTATAATAACCAATCCAGCCTGTATTTACACGATCATCTTGTAATTTATAATTTTTACTCCTTTTATATATTTTATGTGAATCATTCCTTACTACATAAATATTATCCTTGAAAAAGTACCGATCTTCTGTCTCACCATCTATGACAAACCCATTTGTTGGAACAGACTTAAATGGAACTGTCGATTCATTCTTTCCATCCAGACTAACTTTTCTCACAACTTCTGTATAGTTATCAAAATCCATATCGTGTAGAGAGAAAAAGTATAAGTAGTTACCTACAATCTGAAAAATTGTATGTACATCGAATGTTTTAAATTGTTTTTCATTCTTACCGTTAACATCAACTTTATGTATTTGGTTTTTATTATCAACATAGTATATCCAGCCATCTTTAACCAAATAATCAAGAGAACCATTTTTTACAACCACCTTGCTATTTGTGCCATCTTTATTCATACTGAAAATACTCTTTTTTCTATTAAGGTAATATATCTTATCACTAGTTATAGTTGTTCCATATGTATTATGGGCTAGTATTATTCCATCCTTCATAGTGTCAGTAAACTTCATCAAATTTCCATAAGAAATATAATAAATATAATTGTTTGTGAGGTTAAATTTTTCCATAATTTCATTTGAAAGTAATATTCTATTTTTCCCATCCTTTGTCATTCTGTACAATATATTATCATCTTCTTGACTGCTGAAGTAAATATACTTATCATCTAAGTTTATCTGGTCACATTTATAATCAGAAACCTTTTTGATATTTTTCCCATCCTTGTTACACTTATATAATTTAAAATCAGAATCTCCAGGATTATCTATAAAATAAATTACATCTTTATCAACAACAAAATCAAGCGCATGCTGAAAAGAAATGGGGCGTGCATTTTTGTTGAACTTTTTCGGTAATTTATCAATAGTAAAAGAGCTATAATATATATAATTTTGGTCTGCTTGCAAGTAATCAAAGGAAGATCCAGGTACGTCAGTTGATACCCGATTTGAACCATCTGTTTTACACCAAAAGATTTCTTTACCTCTTGACCTATAAATAATATCCCCATCAACTAATAGGGTATCACATTTATAATCATCAATTTTATGTAGCATTGTACCATCTGTCTTTTGTATATAAAGAATTTTATTTTTTAAATAATAAATCCATTCACCAACAACATTAATAAATTTACACGAGCCCGAATCCAGCTTAATTTTACCGGTCCCATTCTGATTAATCTTATATAATGAGTAATCTTCTTTATTTTCCACATAGTATATCCACTCTCCACTCTGAGCAACAAGAGCATTATTATAAAAATTACCGTTAGTATTACCATGTTTACTTGTTGAATCAAGTATCACTGCATCACTGAAATTATAAGATACTGTGAAACATAAAAGAAAAGTAAAAATAAAACCGATCACAAATTTAAATATGTTTTTTTTCATAAGTTCTCTCAGCTTTCTGTACTAATTTGTGCTAAATATTAGATTTTTAACTAAAATAATGTAATAAGATTATCTTTTAATATAATCAAAAATATTCATTTATTCTATATTTTACCATGTATAAGAAGTATATACCATATCTTAATTTTGAGAGCACCTATGATGATCTTCTAAATGTTTTACCAGCACTCGACTGCGAGCTGAGTTTGGCTGGTACTAAGCTTTCCTTCCACTATCCCAGTCAGAAAGCTCTCTACCACTTCTTTTCAAAAATAGCACTTCGACTCCTTATTTTCCCCCCAGTCCTTGCGGGAGTAAGATTGTGAAGACCTCCTTGCAAAAAAACATTTATGTATTTTAATTATTATTTGGGGGGTGCTTAATTCTATGAATGTTTATATTTAATAAAAATATCGAATAGCCTATAATTACTAACATAATATACAATACAATTCCTGTGATAGCTGCTTTGGGAATTGTAAATCTACTTGGCTTAAAAAAACCATAAATAAAATTTCCTGTCAATTTACCTAAAACCAAATCTATCAGCATGTAAAATAAAACAAAACAAGGTGTTAACAATATTTTTTTATATTCTAGCTTATCTTCTTTTATGTATAATAAATAATATATTAAGACTAAAAAAGGATTAACAAAGTGTAAAAAGAAGAAAGCCCCTTTATAATTCATATGATATATTCCCGATAAGCTACCGGCACATATAAAAAATACAAACATAATTGTAACAACTC
>JAEZFR010000092.1 GCA_023417285.1 Bacillota bacterium | reverse complement strand
CCATACTTTTCCCACTCTTCTTGTGGAAAACTATAAATATTACTAAGATATGACTGGGGTTCTATGGTTAATATAGCTTTATCGACAGATAGTGTGCTTAAAATCCAATACTGATAATTTTTATCATGCTGATAATGTATTGTTTTCCCGCACGGATAATAAATACATGCTATATCCTCAAGGTTACTTGCTGTATATAACTTATCAACATTAATTTCACTTAGTGCACATCCTGTCTTACTTGCAACTGCCTTTTCTGTTTCGTCCAATTCTTTATACTTACCAGATGGGAATCTGGTTACTATATCGTCCTCACATTGCCTTTCTAAAGGAATACGTACCTTAATATCCTTTTGCTGATCAATGGGAGCATGAAAAGCTGTGTGGTATGCAACACCTGAGGGATAGATAAATTCGCTATAATTGTAGATAGTAAACTTTTCTGTAAGCCCTTCTGAGGACAGCTCAAAGAGCCTTTCAAATACTAGCTCAATAGGAAAATACGTTGAAAGTATAGGGTTTTTGGCGGTGTTAATTCGCATCCTCACTCTAGCACTTTTAGAATCGGCGTCTGCACTGACAAGCTCCCACCCCAGGTTGTGCAAAACGCCATGAATATGGTCTTTTTCTCCACAATTCACCGGGAAAGAATATGTTATTCCATCATAAGTAAAGCTTGCGTTTTGCATCCTATTTGGTGGAAACAATATAGGAACACCATAATTATAAGGGTTGCTTATCAGCTCAATTCTTCTGGCCGTCCCGTGCAGGATTTCAAAAACTCCATTATCATCTTTCCATATAAACTTAACTACATTTGCCCCTAAGGCTGGGCAGATAATTGCCTCATAGTTATCATAAGTAGCTTTTACTGCAGGCAGCATATCAAAATATATATTCGAGACATTTGATTTATTCATATATATAGCTCCTAATTTTCAAATTCAATTTCAACTATATCCATTCCTCTACCCGGTACTCTTACTTTGAATTTGCTTCCCTCAACCCTCACTGGGTAACCTTTTGGCTTTGTAATTATGTCAATTCTCTTTATCTTTCTGTTTGTTTCTATCCAAGGCAGAATATAGTAATACTCATCGTTTTCTACAAAAATACGTACTGTATCAGGGCCTGTTTCAACAGACATAACATTGCAAGAAGCCATTGTGGTAATTGCATGTGGAATATCTTTGGAATATTCCAACAGCTGTTCTACACATTTCTTTACAAAGCTTTCGTCCACTGTTCGGAAGTTCAGAGGATGTGTCCAAATTGCACCACAAGGATCAAATTTTGAATCAGGAGGATTTGAAAGTGTAGTTCTAGCTAAGGTTATTGATTTATTCCCCTTTTCACTCATCTTCAACTCATAGGATTTATCGCTTTGAAGCCCTATAAAGAAAACATTGCCTTTATCATAGTTATTAATTTTCATTAATTCCTCTGAGTCAAATAAATATGAATTAATAACTAAGATAGGGCCTTCTACCTTATCTAAATTCTCTATAGGAGCTATTTCATTAACCGCAACTTTTCTGCTTGTAAGCTCGGCAATCCATTTAGCTGTATGCCAAGTTTTATTGCTGCACAATTCCTGCACTTCTTTATACATAGCCTTATCAGACCACACAACAGTATAGCCATGTACCTTTACAGGATTCTTTGTATATCCGTTATCCCAGGTAATTCTCACATGATCCCACTCTTCTTTTGTAAGACCATCTGCCAGACAGAAATATGGGCCTGAGGTTATTGGAACAAGCTTTCCGTCCTTGGTGCGGATATATTTATTTAAATTGCTTCCCGCTGCTCTTTGCATGGCTGCCGGCTGATGATGCAAGGTATCCCATTGTTCCAGGGTATCCCTAATCATAAATAGAGGTGTTAATGGAGTCTCAGGTAATAGCGCCTTGTTGGTCATTAAAGCCGCAGCAAACTCATAATGTATGAACTTGCGGTAAGCATAATCCATAAGGTAGCTTGTATCTTCTTCAGCTAAAAATTCCAAGTCCGATGCAACATCTTCTACTACAAAAGAAGTCGCTCCATATTCAACATATTTCTTGTAGTCTGTTCCATATCTGTATATTGATTCTACAGGGTCTTTGGTCCAGGCACTGTTAAATGCTGCATCTTTTCCAATGCTCCTTAAACCTTTTATTAGGCTGCCCATGAAAGCTGACCATTTTTTAGTATGGAAATTGACCCATCTAATATATTGTTCATTTACAATCCAGTTTGCTCTTTTTTCAAAGTCTTCTTTCTCACAGCAGACCAAAGGCACTTCTGCCGGTGGGGTTATACCTGTATCAGTTAAAAACTGCTCAAACATATCATCTGAAAAATCAATTTCCTGGAGTGACAATCTAGGGCTTGATATTCCATCAGCCAACTGAATTCCATCCCATCCATATCCTGTTACTACCTGCAGTAGTTTTTCTAATAAGTACTCTCCGTATGAGCTTTTATCAGCAAACCTTTTAAGCATGAAAATAAAGGGCTGTTCTGTTCCGGTTCTGTCAACACCTCGAAGCTCGGGGTGACGTGTAGCAAAGCTGACTTTACCCGGCAAACCAGGCTCTGCCTCCAAATCAAAAAAGCTTGCATATACTTTTATACCACGAGCCTGAAGCTCTTTTGTAAGTCCCAACAAATCATGGTTTGTCCAAGGCTGTCTTTCTCTATCATCATTATGTGTATGTCCGAAATATGAGCATGCAAAAATAGGTAGCTCATATTCTTGTTCCAACCCTTGAAAATCATTTACAAAATCAATACTTGTTAGATGATATGAAACACAATCGGGTACAAAACCCAGCTTATTGATATAGTCCCCTACACCATAGTCCGGACTTGTCCTCTCAAACCCAATTAATTCTATCCAGGTAGTATTTATAAAATTATCATTTTTCTGTGAGAAATAATTCCCTTTAATTCCGTACATACTGGTTCTCCTCTATCTTTTAAAGTATTTTTGCAGGTATGCCATTTTCTTTTAATATCGCTAAGCATTCATCAACTCTTGGTTTAATTTCTACATCAAATTGTGGATCATATTTCATACCAATCAATGCGTATTTCGAGCCTGCCATTTTATTGTAGGGTAATATCTCTACATGCAGTAAATTTTCACACCCCTTTAACAGCTCAGATACCGCTTGCATATTCTCATTTGTATCGTTCACAGTTGGAATAAGTGGGATTCTAACTATATAAGGAACCTTAGAATTTTTTAGAT
>JAEZFR010000084.1 GCA_023417285.1 Bacillota bacterium | reverse complement strand
ACCTAATTGATGCAAAAAACGATTATCAAGTTGTAGCTGGAATTTTAGAGAAACTTACATTTAATAGCATTTTTAAGCTGTCTGTTATAGAAGGTAATGAGCAGATTGAGATTATTAAACAGGTTCTTGATGACAAGGAAAATAAAATTCTAGAGCAATATATTTCGGATAATACTAATTTTGATTGTACCAAATTTTATCATTGGCTTGATTTAAAAAAGTTATCCCTTGATAGAAGTATAAGGGTGCTTACTAGTGATAACATCAACTATGATGGTGTGCCTGATAATGTAAGCTTTATACAGGATAAGAATTTATGTGAGGGTTTTCAGATAAGAGTAGGTAATAAACTCTACGATTTTGGTATCAGGAAATGTGAGCTGCTCTAGGGTATAGAGTCTTTTATATAAATATCACTAGTAATGCTAGTACACAAATTGGAGGAAAAATGAGTAAGCATATTGATCAATTAATTCAAAAAAAAGTTGACGCTTTTAAAGAAAATAAGAACATATTTGAAGTGGGCAGAGTTTCTAAGGTACTAAATTACATAATTGAAGTGGACGGTCTTGAGGATGTTGGATTTTATGAAAAGGTACTCATTGGAGATAAGGCTGTGGGGTATGTTAGTGGTATTAATAGAAAAACTGTAGTTGTTGCTGTTACCAGGAAAACAGCTGATATCAATATTGGTGATGAGGTTATTGGAACTGGTATTGAATTTAAGGGTGAATTCTCAACTGAGTCAGTAGGCCATATAGTTGATATGTTTGGAGAAGATAAGCTTACTGGAAAGAGGTTTGACGATACGCTAGAGCTTAAGCTAGAAACAAAGCCTATATCTATAATGGATAGAGCAAATGTTACAAGGCCAATGCTTACTGGTATTACAGGCATTGATATGATATACCCTATAGGATGCGGTCAAAGGCAATTAATAGTTGGCGATAAAAAAACCGGTAAAACTCAAATAGTGCTAGATACTATAGTTAACCAAGCGGGCAGAGAAATGCTTTGTATATACATAGCTATTGGTAAGACCAAAAAAGAGGTTAAAGAAGTATATACTGAGTTGTTAAAACGTGGTGCGATGGAATATACGATTATTATTGCTGCTTTTAATGACGAATGTCCTGCGGTACTTAGAAGTACACCATATTTTGGACTAGCAGTTGCTGAGAAGTATATGCTAGAGAAGAATATAGACGTGCTTGTTGCTATTGATGACTTAAAAAAGCATGCAGATGTATATAGAGAAATCAGCTTGCTGACAGGAAAAGTTCCCGGAAGAGATGCATACCCCTCAGATATTTTTTATACTCATGCGAGCTTACTAGAGAAGGGCTGCCAACATAGAAATGGCGGTTCTATTACCATTCTTCCAATTGTTGAAACTAAGAGCGGAGATATCACAGAGTATATATCTAGTAATGTTATATCTATAACAGATGGACAGATAGTGCTTTCTTCTAAGAATTTCGAAAAGGGCCATAAGCCTGCAATTGATTATGGTTTATCAGTTTCGAGACTTGGAGGTGCGGTCCAGACTAAAACAATCAAAAAAATAGGTGCTGTTGTAAGACGAGAACTTTTATCCTATCTTGAAACCTGTGATGTGTATGAGCTGGCAAATATTGATGAAATGAGTGCCGAGTTACGCAAAAAAATAACTAACGGAAAAGAAATACGAAGCAAATTAAATCAGTATAAATTCTGCCCTCACTCCACTGAAGAAATGAGTGTTATGTTCAAGGGATTGGTGGACTATGATTAGGCCTTTAGATTTAACGAGAAAGGATAAAATTTTATGAAAACTAAGATCATAGTTAAGGTCATGAACTTCCATTCTCTTATACGGGTTGACGCGGCTAGAAAAAAGGCAGAGAAATACATGCTTTTAGAAAAAGAAGCTTCTGATATTATCGATATGATTGTAAATAATAGAAACTTCATATTGGACAAAAAGCTATGGGAAGTAGATACTAGCAAACCAGTTCTAAACATATATTTTGGAAGTGATTACGGATTTTGCGGAAGCCTCAACTTTCAAATTAATCAGATGATAGCAAAAGATGATTTGTCAGAGAAATTACTCATTGGAAAAAAGCTTCGCTCTTCACAAGGTGTAATTATGAAGATTACAAGAGAGGATTTTCTTAAAAAGTATGAACAAATAGAAAAGATACTTGAAAAGAGCATTAAAAATAGAGAACACTCTCAAATAAATTTAGTTTATAATCACTTTTTAAATACTAGTAACATTCAATTTGCTAATAAGAAGATATACCCTTTTGATATAGGTGCAAATGGCCGAGGAAAGTACAAGGAAGATTTTTATGTTGAAGGTGACGCTAATACAATGCTGGTTAATCTAGTAACCTCTTATCTGAATTACGAGGTAAAAATAGCAGATGTAAATAGTTTTGCATCAGAAAACATAATGAGACAAAATTCTACCTCAGAGTCGCTAAAAAAGATAGAGGAAAAAGAGGCGGAAGAGAAGGTAGAACGCAGAAGATTTAAAATTAAGAAGGAATTTGATAGAGTTATTGAAAGCTACATCAAGAAGAAAGGTTTCAAGGGTGAAGGCAAATGAAAATAGGAAAGATAATCTCAGTGTCCAATATGCGTGTTGAGATACTATTGCAATACAATAAAATAAAGATACGAGATATAGTTAGTACACAGCTTGGTGATGTTGTACATAAGTTTGAAATAGCACGTATCGAAGGAAGTGTTGCGATGGCCATACCTTTTGACAATACAATAGGACTAAAAAGAGGGCTTGAAGTTACGCTTGAAGATGGAGGCCTACAAATACAATATTCTGATGAAATATTGGGTAAGGTGTTTGATTCATATGGCAACCTTATAGATGGAAAAGTTATTGAAAGTGTTAAAACCAAAAATATATATGAAAGAAATATGCAATTAAGAGAGATTAATATTGAAGGGGATATTTTATGGACTGGCATTAAGGTTTTGGATTTTTTTGCACCTATGCAGAAAGGCTTCAAAATGGGTCTTCTTGGAGGTGCTGGAGTTGGAAAGACTGTATTAATCAAAGAATTAATTAATAATGTTTATAAAGGTTTTAATTCAAACTCTGTTTTTGTTGGGGTTGGAGAGCGTTCTAGGGAAGGAAGAGAACTCTATGATGAAATGCTAGAAGGTGGACTTCTAGACAAAATGGCTATAGCTTTCGGTCAAATGGGTGAAAACTCAATAAACCGTTCTAGGGCTATTTATAGCGGCTTGACCCTGGCTGAATATCTTCGTGATGAAAAAAAGCAAGATGTACTCTTGTTTATAGATAATATTTACCGTTTTGTTCAGGCAAACTCCGAGATTACTGCTGAGATGGAACAGATGCCTATCGATAACGGTTATTCTTCAACACTACTATCTGACGTGGCAAATGTTGAAGAAAGAATAAACTCTACTGACGATGGTTCTATTACGTCATTCCAGACTGTTTTCATACCGGCTGATGATATGAATGATGCTGCAGTACATACTATAACATCACATTTTGATGGGAAGATTGTGCTCGACAGAAAAGTAGCGGAAAAAGGTATATATCCTGCCATTAATGTCTTTAATACTTCGAGCAAGCTTATCTCCATAGATAGAGTGGGAGAACGTCACTATAACCTTGTTCAAGAAGTAATTAGGTATATGTCAAGATATCAAGAGCTCGAGGAGATTGTAGCTGTTCTAGGTATCGAAGAGTTGTCTACTGAAGACTATAATATTTTCTACAGAGCTAGAAAGCTTAGGAATTATTTCACTCAGCCCATGTTCGTTGCAGAGCAATTTACAAATATACCTGGTAAATACGTTCAGATTGACAATGTACTAGATGACGTTGAAGCAATATTAGAAGGAAAGTTCGATTCCACTGATGAAAGCAGATTTTTATACATTGGTAATCTATATGACTATAACAAAGCGAAGAATTAATGGTAAGAAATGAGGATATAGTTATGGCTGAAAAAGCTATTGAAGAACAGAAAAAATACATTGAGGTAATAGTAATCAGCTTTCATAATGGTTATCAAATATATCATAATGTCAAACTCATTAGGTTGAGGAGTAAGGCCTATAATCTTTTAATAATGATTGACTATATGCCTATAGTAGGTGAGATAGACGGAAGTATAAGTATAGTATCTGATAAAGAGGAAATCATTCTTGATAATTTTCAAGGATTTTACGTTATGAAGAATAACGTATTTAAGTTGCTAATCAAGGAGGATCTGCATGTTGAATAATACAATAAGCAGCTTATCCTTGTTTCAGGACTTTATAGTTTTTTCAGTAGCCATACTGCTTCTGTTTGCTGTATCTAGTAGCTTAGTCAGGGTTACCAGTTGGAAATCACCAGTTCTTAAGATATATGGACTATTTGCAGTGACCAGTAATTTAAAGCTTTTAACGATGGCATTGATATTTGTAAGGATGCTACTTTTTACTTCAGTTATTATTTACTCAACTGAGTTAGCAACTGTACATATTATTTTTGTGGTTATGATAACCATTATAATAAACCTATTGCTAGCTGATATAAAATATGCTTTTTCAGATATGCTTATAACGGCAACAGTATGTGGAGAATTATACGTAATAAATCTCCTGCACCACTACTTAGCTGATATACAGGTAAAAGTGCCAGTGTTGATTTCTTACATTGTACTTATTATCTTTACTATTATTACAATATTATATTGCACAGTGCAATGTATATGTAGCCTTACAAAACGAGAAACGGAATATCATAAATTTAGAATAAAAAGACTTATGTACCCCAGTTTAGTAGCTGTATCGGGATTGTTTATGATTTTTGTACCTTATTTCCTCATAAACGGGATTGATTCTCTCACTATCAATCAAAACCTATATCAGATAGCGGCTGATGGTAGCTCAAAATTCGAGGGGAGTAGTAAACTAATTAAATCAAACAATAGTTGTATTTTGGAAAACAGGGGTAATACTTACAATTTGAAATCAGTACCGCTTTACTATAATGATGAGAACAGCATTATAGTACCAAACGTTGTTTCTATAGTAAGGCCAGCATTATATTTGACAAACAGACTTGAAAATATGTCTAGAGTTTATGAAAAGGACGGGAAATATACTGTTGAGACATCGGGTGGAAAGGTAAATGTATCGGACTTCTTCCTTTTTGACGGAAAGGATACCTATGTTTTCTTTGAGCCTATCTCAGTCAAATGGGATAACCAATCCTTTGATTTAAGCCCATTATCATATGTAACAGTGAAATACAATCAATCAATTGAGGTTTATGATAGATCAACTATGAACTATAAAACTATTGATACAGGCGTGTGTAATGTAACCGTAAAAATGCATTGTAAGGCTGAGGTGAATCTAAGTACAGATATTCTTAAGAGGGGAGATGGGCAGGAGCAAATGCTCTTTATTCAACCTAATCTACTAGAGGATTTAACATAGCATTTTAGCATACACCATGACAAATAGTGAGGATTAATATATGAAACCGAAAGCACCAAATAAAGCACCAAATAAAGCACCAAATAAAGCACCAAGTAAGATAGCAAGTAAGGCACCAAGTAAGGCACCGAGTAAAGCACCAAGCAAGGCACCAAATAAGGCGACAAGTTTGGCACCCAGTAAAGCACCAGATGAGGCCTCAATTAAAGAAACAAATAGAGCAACAATTATAGCAAAAATTGAAGCAATAATTAATTCAACAATTATAGCAACAGTTAAAGCAACAGTAGCAAAAGTACTGCAGAAAAAGTGGTATAAATGCTCTGTAAATATAAAAGGCAAAAAAGTATCTATTGGACTATTATCAATAGCAACACTATTTTTGATTATATTGATAATCTCTGCAATTATTTTGTTTGCCAATTTGTTGGAAGACAATAGACTGATGGCA
>JAEZFR010000073.1 GCA_023417285.1 Bacillota bacterium | reverse complement strand
GGAAAGTAAGCTCCCTTAGGGAAAATAAACATCCCCAATACATCTGCCACAGCAGCTGCAACTCCTGCTGTTATAGGCCCAAACAGTATAGCTGAAATAGCGATAGGAATGAGTTCAAACGATATTCTGAGAATCGAATATTCAATAGAAAAAAATCTGGTTAAAATAATTTCAAAGGCTATAAACAAGCCGACAAGTAATACACCTCGTGTATTATGGCGCATAAGGCACGACCTCCTCTTAAATGTTATAAATTTAAAAAGCCACATAAAAGAGTTCGTGCTCTCTTTGTGGCAGCGGAATGCGAGATTTGCACCGCAAACATAATGTTTTTCGTCCTAAAGGCAACTTCCCGTCCCTTAAGCACTTGACGCGCAAATATCTACTCTGCCAATATTTTATGAATTTATTGTACATTATATTTATTGGAAAATCAATGTACTATAAATAAAATCAAAAATTTAGTCAAAGCCTATTAGGGTCTGTAACTTTTTATAAAACTCTATACTTGAGACATAATGATACAGATAAATACTATCAAGAAATAAAAAAATGTCGGCAATCGAAGATAAGCTCCTAACTGCTGACATTTTTGTGTTTAAGCTTTTAATTAATTTAATTTTTAAGCTAACTTATTTTTTACTAACAGCTAACTTATTTAGCTTTTGCAAGAGCTCTTTCTGCAGCAATTGTCCAATTCTTTGTACTTACTGTAGCACCAGCGATGGTATCAACCATTGGACTTTGATTTTCAACCATTCTCTTAGCCATAGTAAATCTGTCTTCCTTGAGATTTGGATATACCTTACCATCATGTGTTTTACCATCAAACATTGTGTAGTCTATTTCAGCTCCATTGTTGTCCAATCTCTTAAGTGTGACATCTGCAATTTTACCATCTTTAACAGTAACAATCGCTTCCTCTTGACCGTAATCCCAAGGATCAGCTTTAGCATCATAGGTGCCATCCTTGTACGTACCTGTTGCTGCCATAGAACTTGATGAAGTAGATTGGCTGGTTGTGCTGGAATGTCCAGAAGTATTACCCTGTGCTGTAGAGTTACCAGGTTGACCACTCTTAGTAGAGCAAGCTGTCAAGCCAATTGCTAAAGCAACGGCTAATATTACAGCTAATATTCTTTTCATGTAATTGATACCTCCTGTTCAAACCTATTTCATTGTAGAATTTGATGGTGTTGTTGCAGTTCCATGTGTTGTAGAACCAGATGCTGTTCCTGGTGCTGTTGTAATAGGAGCTGTAGTAGTACCAGGGGTAGTAGTGGCTGTTCCAGGTGTTGTAGTATTACCCGGCATATTAGTGCTAGTACCTGGCATTGTAGTACTTGTACCTGGTTCTTTTGTGGTTGTAGTACAAGCTGCGAGGCAAACTGCCAATGCTACAGCTGTAATTACTGCTAATAATTTTTTCATTAAATTTTTCCTCCTTATTATTTAGGTATATACTATAAGTTAAAATTATTTAACCTATATTCACTTTTTAATGTCTTTCATTAATTTATCCATCTATCAATGTCTTTCTTCTGATTACCTTTTATTCATTTATCAATGTCTTTTCTATTTACGATTTATACACAAATCAATGTCTTTCTTCGGATTTAGCCATTTTTACAATCATATTGGTTAAATGCCTGCGTTCCTGGTCATCCCCTGCCCTCCACAATTCCTGGAGAAGTCTTTGCTGCTTGTTCTCCGGGTCCACAAAGGCATTAAGCATATCGCCCACTTTAACTCCTATTTTCTCAATGGTATCGTCAGACATACCAACAGCTTCTCCTAAATCTATTGCCTTTCCAAGCGCTGCTTTCCATTTGTCCCAATCACTAAAAGTTTCAATATTATTTAGGTCCAATAAAATCTTCCTCCAATCTGCTATTGTTATTATGAGTCAAAAAACTAAATATATGCAAAAGCGCTTTTATTTTGCGAAATTGTTATGTAAAATATTTATTAATATTATAAAAATTGAAAGGATTGAGTAATAAATGTATTTTTCCAAAAGAATGGATGGATTATGCTCTGCAATATTTTCGCAATTACATATAAAAAAAAGCGAACTAATAAAAAATAATAGGCAAGTTATAGATTTCAGCATTGGTACTCCTGATTTACCACCCGCACAGCACGTGATTGATGTGTTGTCAAAGGAATGTTCAAAGTCAGAAAACTACAAATACGCAATAAATGACCTTCCAGAGCTGACAGACGCGGCAATAAGATGGTATAAGAGAAGATACTGTGTCTCACTTGAGAGGGATGAGGTTGTATCTATGATGGGGTCTCAAGATGGATTATCCCATATTGCTTTGACAATTTCTGACCCCGGGGAAATTGTGATGGTTCCCGATCCATGCTATCCAATTTTTGAAGTGGGACCAAAGCTAGCTTGTGCTAACATTTACAAGCTGCCATTATTGCGGCATAATAACTTTTTGATTGATTTTGATAGCATAAATGAAACAGTAGCACATAACGCCAAACTAATGATAGTTTCCTATCCAAATAACCCTGTAACAGCAACCGCTCCTCCAGAATTCTATGAGAAGCTTATATGGTTTGCTAAGAAATATGACATTATAGTTCTGCATGACAATGCATACAGTGAGCTGATTTTTGATGGGAATAAAGGCACCAGCTTCTTGAGCTTCAAGGGTGCTAAAGATATTGGCGTTGAGTTCAACTCACTCTCAAAGTCTCATAATATGCCAGGTTGTAGAATTTCATTTGCACTTGGGAATAAGAAAATAATAGAACAGCTAAAAACCATTAAGTCCCATCTTGATTACGGTGTTTTTTTGCCTGTACAGAGAGCAGCAATTGCAGCATTAGACGGTCCTCAAGATTGTGTTGAGTTTACTAGACGTACATATGAAAAAAGAAGAAATGTATTATATGAAGCATTTAATGGCATCGGCTGGAAGATTGACAAAACACCAGCAACCATGTTCTCTTGGCTCCCTCTACCAGAAGGATATACATCTTCTGTAGATTTCACCATGGAACTAATTGATAAGACCGGCGTAATAGTAGTTCCCGGTTCCAGCTTCGGCGAAAGTGGAAATGGTTTTGTGAGGCTTGCAATGGTTGAGCCAGAGGAAAGAATCATTTTGGCTGCAAACGAAATTAAAAAAAGTAGGATGGTACGCTGAGCTTAACTAAAAAGATGAGTTGTACAGCAAGATGAGTTGTACCGCCGATATTTTGATTATTTAAGTATTTTTTATTGCGTTCTGCTTCCCGTAAGAAAATTAAGAGCTGCTTAAAGGGTTAGCCTAAACCAAAAGCATATTAGCTTTAAGTTTGGCAAGTAATCATTTTCCCAATAAACAGCTCTTAACCTTTGCTACAAGAGGATTGTTAAAAATGAGTTTTAGCTTCGTTAATTCAAGCCTATAACTATCATTGAAACCTTACCATTGTTATCAAGCGGTCTGTCACAATACAGCTTGATACTTGAATATGTCTTACCCACCTCAATATCTGAAAGGCTCTTTGAGGATAGCGTGCCAGAATAATCCTTGAAATACACTTTTACATCTGAATTCATCGAATAAACAAATCCATTGAGCTTAATTCTTTTTGTATCCATTGCTTGCACTATATATGATAATGCATCAGGATTTTTTACCTGATTAAAAGTAGTAATATTATTGTTATAGGTCTTCATATTTAGTACACTGCCAACTGTAGCTCCAATAATTTCTTTTTCGTCAGAATAGGTATATTTATTTCCCCCTGACATCAGAGAATATGTATATTTAGAAACCTTTTTACCATCAGGCGTTTGAATTGATTGAACCACACAGTCCTTATTCTGTTGGTTAAAAATATCATAGGTTACAATTACACAGGCATCGTCAAAAACTCCTGTTGTTACGTAGTACTTTATCTTTCCAGCAGGGATTTTCCCATCCGGCAAATCGTTCCAATTTATAAGATTTACTGTAGAATCTGTGTAATTGTATACTTTCACATTGTCTGTTACATATCCAGAACCAAATTTTCTTTGATCCTTATCAATGTAAATATCAGTAGGGGTAATTCCGCCGACCGCCATTAATGCAACCTTTTCACTGGTTAGCTCGGAATATTTTATTAGCGTCCATTTAAAAGAGCTCGGTTCAGATTCTGTAATATAGGTCTTTTTTGTCCCATCCACTTTAAGCAGATCTACTGTATATTTTACCTTGCCGTAATCTGCCGCATCAGTTGATACACTTGTTTGGGTATTAACAACAAATGCATATTCATTACAATTACTGTCATCCGAATAAAAAGCATCAACTATCTTTCCGTCGTAGCCAAGGACAGCAGTAATATTGTCTCCAACCTTGAATGCATTTGCGCTGGTATTAAATTTATCAAGGTTTGCATTATCTCCTAACTGATAGCTTACATTGTTAATCTGTATTGTCTCAGGTGAAAACTTATTGGGTAGGACACTGGTGATAGCACCTTGAACCTTGTTGTCCACTACAAGATAGTACATTAGAACATTCATCTTGTTATACACCTGATAAACAACGTCCTTATCCTTGATATCACTAATGGAGATATTCTCTCCTACAGTTGTGGTTACAGGGCTCGTGTTGTTATTGGTAGTATTCCTTAGGAACGGAGTTACAGAATCAAACTTAATACCACCAAGCTTTTTGGTGGAAGCATTGAAGTTAATAGCAACTTCTGGCTTGCTATAAACCCAATTAGAAGAGTCGCTAGTAATACTGGCAGATTCAGCCAAGGTCTTGTCTGCTTCCGAAGCATTATTTTTTTTGACATTTGTAGAAAGTAATCTATCAATCATGATAAGTGCCTGTTTTGTTGTAATGGCGTCCGAACTATTAAGACTAAAGCCTGTAGTAATTCCAAGGCTTTTTGCTTTATCAATGAAACCCTTTGGCCAGCTGCCAACAATATCATTGTTTTCATATCCCAGTGCTTTTACCATTGCAGTACAAACTTGAGCATATGTTATATTTTCATTTGGTTTGAATTTACCATCTGAAAGTGCAGATAAATAGTTTTTATTTGCGGCTGCATTAATATATCCGCAAAGTCCTGATTTTACAGACACATCAGAGAACATACTTGAAACTGAAAGTGATTTTGCCAAATCGGTGTTTCCTGTGCTATTTACGATAAGCTTTGCAAATACTCCCCTGGACATGTTCCCATTTAGATTTAAATCAGCCGTATCTATTATTCCATATGTTCTGAGCTTTGCAAGTGAGGATTGGTAATCTGTTGCAGAGCTAGCAGCAAATGAAGAGCCAACACTTACAACCATTATAAATGCCAGTATCAAGCTAAAGATTCTTTTTCGCATGAAATTTCCCCCTAAACCTTAAATTTTAATAAGTTTCTTAAAATACAGTTTTAATCTATGAACTTTTATTCAAAACTAAGCGCCTCTATTCAAATCTAGGAACCTTTAATATAAGCACCTCTTACAAACTTAAACACCTCTATTCAAATCTAAGTGCTTCTATAGGATTCAGTCTGGCCGCCTTGTAAGCAGGGAATAATCCAAATACAACGCCTACGCCCAATGAAATGCCAAATGATAGCATAATCCAGAATGGCGAATATACTGGTGTTGTAATTTTGAAACCACCAATGATGAACTTAATACAAAAAAGTCCTATCCCAATTCCCGTAAGTCCACCAATTCCTGTAATCATTATTGCTTCAATCAAAAATTGTACCATTATATTTTTTCTTTTTGCTCCAATTGCCTTTCTGATGCCTATTTCTCTGGTTCTTTCGGTTACAGAAACCAGCATGATATTCATAATTCCAATTCCACCAACAATTAGTGATATAGCTGCAATACCTCCCAATACAACCATCAGCGTTCCGGTTATTGTGTTTAGTGTTTCAAGTATTTGGGCCTGATTTGAAACCTTGAATGCATTCTCACTGGAATAAATATTTAGCAAGTATGCTTCCAGCTTTGCCATAGCTGCATCGACCTTGGTAGCATCTGTAGCCTGAACCAGGAAAGAGCGTATGTTTGCATTTCGGCTAAGCCTCTGAGCAACGGTTACAGGTATAATAACAGTATCGTCCTCGGAGGAATCCTGTGAATTCGCAATTTCCTGTAATAGTCCAACAACGGTAAAAATTTCACCATTAATTTTCATGGTCTGCCCAATGGGATTCTGCCCCTCAAACAAATCATTTGCAACCGCCGTACCTATAATGGCAGTTTTTAGCTTATAGTCATTATCAAAGGACAGAATAAAGCGCCCCGCCTGAACATGTCTGCTTTTAATAGTTTCATAGTCTTCACTAGTACCAATAACAGAAGATGTTCTGTTTTTTGTACCCGCCTTTAATGTCATACTACCGGACACAACCGGTGCTAACATGGATATTTCATCAGCATTATTCGCAGAAAATGTTTGTAATTCGCTATATGTAATATTTCTATTACTGTTTCTGCCCGTAATACTTATAGTAATAAGGTTACTGCCCAGCCCTTGTATCTGGTCAGTTATGCTTTTGGTGCTTCCTTGAGCAAAAGCAACTGCTGTTATAACAGAACCTACTCCAATGATAACCCCTAACATTGTTAGGAAGGACCTGACTTTATTGTTTGCAATACTTTTCAAGGCCATTTTATAGGCTTGAAGAAAGCCCATTTACACCGCCTCCTTATCCTCAATTATGGAACCATCCTGTATTTTTACAATTCTTTTTGCCTGTGAAGCAATTGTATTATCATGAGTAATAAGAACGATTGTGTTCCCATTTTTATGTAATATCTTTAATACATTCATAATATCTGTACCCGATTTTGTATCCAGATTTCCGGTAGGCTCATCTGCCAAAATTAATGGTGGATTGCTCACCAGTGCTCTTGCTATTGCAACCCTTTGCTGCTGGCCGCCCGATAGTTCATTTGGCGTATGCTTCATTCTATCCGCCAAGCCTACCATTTCAAGTGCCTCCATGCTGCGCCTGTACCTTTCCTTGTGTCCAATACCCTGATATATCAATGGCAGCTCCACATTTTCAATTGCAGTTAGCTTTTTAAGTAAATTAAACCCCTGGAAAATGAAACCTATCTTAAAATTTCTTATTTCTGCAAGCTGATTATCGTTTAACCTGCTAACTTCACTTTGGTCCAGGTAATATTGTCCGGAGGTAGGAACATCCAAGCAACCCAGCATATTCATAAGCGTAGACTTCCCCGAACCTGAAGGCCCTACAATTGCTACAAACTCATGCTTTGCTATGCTGAGGGATACATTATTCAAAGCGTATATTTCATTGTCACCCATGCGATATATTTTGCACATGTTAGTAATCTCTATCATCACGGTTTCCTTTCTTGAGTCATTAATTGCCCTATTATTTCATGAGAGCGATTAATTACCTCTATTTATGAGAGCGATTAATTACCTCTATTTATGAGAGCAATTAATTACTCCTATTAGTACTCGAAGACCTATTAGAGCCTTCTGAAGAAGAGCTTCTCCTCACATCTCCACCCATATTTGGTGGACCGCTCATTCCTCCGCCCATACTACCCATACCCATACCCATACCTCCGAAGCCTAGACCTGATTGGTTATTGGTATTAGTACTAGATGAGCTTGACGTTACTAGTGGTGGAAGTACTACAACATCTCCTTCAGAAAGACCACTTGTGATTTCAACATATTGCTCGTTATTTATTCCTAACTCCACAACTTTCATAGTGGTATTGGCGTAATACTGCTGATTGGTATTCGACACTGCTCTTTTAGTTGAGCCAGAGGTATTGGAGCTGCTTGTTGTATTACCACTATTGTTTGCGCTCTGATTATTTGCGTAGCCCGAAGAGAAACTTCTTCTATTTGTGCTCTGATTGTTTGTCTTACTCTCATTTGAAGCTTGATTCCCCTGCGGCATAGTTCCATCAGAAGAAGTTGCTCCGTCTATTTGCGGCATAGTTCCACCAGAAGGAGTTGCTCTGTCTCTTTGCGGCATAGTCCCATCAGTAGGAGCTGTTCCGTCTCTTTGCGGCATAGTCCCATCAGTAGGAGCCGTTCCATCTCTTTGTGGCATATTTCCACCATTAAAATTAGGACGCCCACCGGGTTGTACATCTGCATCTGTTCCATCACTCTGGACCCTTACAA
>JAEZFR010000065.1 GCA_023417285.1 Bacillota bacterium | reverse complement strand
AAGTTTAAACATCTTCGAACGCATTCATACTAGGACAACTTTTTGATGTCCTTATGATGTCCTTTGTACTTTCAAATATCTGCAAACCCGCATAAACACTGCCTTTATTTCTCCAAAGACTTCATTGTTGGGAGCTTTTTCGGAGGTGTTTTTTACTCTTTCATACTCTTGTAAACCCTTATTTTATAGGGTATTGAGCATTTCACACTCTTACTTACTCTTAGTCGATTTGATTGCCATTCTTGGTCAAAAAGTAGTCATTTTCAAAATAATTGGTCAAGTGTGATGTACTTCTTAGTTCGGTTAAAGGGACAACGTTCAACATTAATTCTAGCCAATAAAATCTTGCAAGCTTTAATAAATAAGCAGTTAATTTTCCTAATTTACAACATATTAGTTTGATACTTCGGTTATGCTCTTTATACATCAAAAAATGTTGTAACTTTGAAACTAAAATACTTTTTCAACGGTATAAAACGATAACAAAAAATAATTTTCTACTACGCATAATAACCCCGATATAGTCAACTTATCTTTCATATACTATTCTTTCGCAAAGATCATTATAAGATATTCCAATAGCATTTGCTTCTTGTGGCAACAAACTAGTTGGTGTCATTCCCGGCAATGTATTTGCTTCTAAACAAAAAGCATTATTGTACTCATCTACAATAAAATCAACTCTTGAATAAAATCCTAAACGTAATACATTATGAACCGCCAGTGCTTTTTCTTTTAATAAAATCGAGACTTCTTCTGAGATATCGGCAGGACAAATTTCTTGCGTCAGACCATCTTGATATTTGTTTTTAAAATCATAGAAACCGGATGACGGTTTAATCTCTATAACAGGCAAAGCTGTATTATTTATAACACCAACAGAGAACTCTCTTCCCTCAATTTTATCTTCAATAACGATAAACTCTTCATATTTCTTAGCAAATTCAAGCGCATCATTTAATTGATTAACATTTTCTACAATATTAACACCCGCACTAGAACCACAACTACATGGTTTTACAACACATGGATATTTTATATTATCCAAATCATATTCCTTATTTAAACATATGTATATCCAATCTGGCGTCAAAATATTATTTGCTCTCATTATCTTTTTTGACAAATCTTTATCCATTGCTAAAAGACTCCCTATATATTTCGTACCAGTATATCGAATTCCATTCATGTCAAATAATGCTTGTAATTGACCATTTTCACCTACTGAACCATGTAAAGCGAGAAAGACAATATCTGCTTCCTTACATCTCTCAAGAACACCTTCACCTATTAAACTATTATTATTATTTACACTATTTTTAATTGCTACTAAATCAGGTTCATGTTCTGGCACAGCATAAAAAAGTTTATCATCTGACATATTAGTTCTATATACTGGCGGAAAAACATTATTGTTTATTCCTAAATATAGATCAAGCAATAGAACATCATGTCCCTTCTCTACTAAAGCATTTGATATTAACGTTCCAGAACAAATTGAAACATCCCTCTCCGGACTAAGTCCCCCAACTAATACTATTATCCTCACTCTATTTACCTCCTCATATACTTTACGAAAAGCTCTCATTTTCTCACTTTTCCACAGTTTTTTATTTTTGATTACTTTATCTAAAAACCAATCGCTATGAAATCATCTGTATTTTATGCGTGGGTATAATTGACAAGGGTACACGAAATAAAACGTATTCCTTGTTTTGTAACAGTTGGCCATGCATACCTATTCCTTCACGACAATGAACCTTCTATGTACAATGGGTTACTGTTCATACAATGTCCTAAACTCATCCATGCTGTCTATCCCATAACAGGGTGTAAATGAAACTCCTAGCAAGGTTCATGAACTATTAAAATACTTTCGACTACTAGTCCTGTGTTTTACTTGATTACTATCTGGCCTTCCATCACGTTTCAGATAGCTTTATCTTCGCAACTCACTTAATCTATTATAAGGCCTTTTCCTGATATATACAATAAACTTTCATTTTTTTACATTTTCTATATTTTCATTTCTACAAAACCAAAACCTTAATATATGTTTCTATAACTCTCTATAAGATATCTGATACTCGTGACTCTTCATTTGGAAGCTGATCTGACTAAGGTAGAAAGTGGTCCACCCTGTGGCACACCTGTCATTGTTGCTTTTTCCAGTCCTTTTTCCATTATCCCCGCTTTCAGATATTTCCGAATAAGGTTCAATGTGGTACTGTCATTTACTTGCTCTCTAAGAATCTGAATTAATTTGTCGTGATTCACTTTATCAAAGAATTGTTCTATATCAATGTCTATTACCCATTCGTATCCCTCGTTCAGATACTCCAATGCTTGCTTTATGGCATCATGACAACTTCTTCCAGGTCTGAAACCATAACTAAAGTCACTGAATATTTCTTCATAAATATCTATAATGGGCTGAGCAATAGCTTGTTGTATTACTCTATCTAAGACCGTTGGAATCCCCAGTGGTCTCATTTTTCCATTATCTTTCGGAATATAAACTCTGCGTACTGGCTTTGGCATATAGGTTCGGTTTCTGATTGACTGAATAATTTCAACTCTGTTTTCCTTGATGTACGCACCAAGTTCCTCGACTTTCATTCCGTCAACTCCACCTGCTCCTTTATTGTCCACTACTTTCTTATAGGCTCTGTTCAAGTTTTCCTTTGATGTAATCACATCTATTAATTCCATTGTTGTTACTCCTCTGATTATTACAAAATTTATGCACATCACCCCTCTTGATATAGACAGTATTTCTCGGTTACGTTCCTACTTTTCCCATCCATCTGATTTCTGGCTAATGCATTATTCTCTTAATAACGATTTGTACTATAAATCGTTTCAATCCTTCAGTTGTTACACCTACTATGACATCATCTGACTCCCTCCCTAAACCTTTTTCGATCATATCTATTGATATGTGGGTAGGGTCTCCCAAGGTAAGGCACTAATCTTTCGTTCCACAACCTCTTGATTTACAACTTCGGTTATACGTTTACCTTTTGGGCTTTGGTTTGTACGGCAACCTTACCCACCTCATCGCCTTATCAAGTTTCTGTACGTAGGCTCAAGAACTTTGCTACACCACTTCCTTCATCCATACCATTACTGATACCAACTTGTGGTTCGCTACGCTTGGCGGTAAATACCCGCGACTGGACTTACACCAGCTAGATTAGTGCCATGCTTGGCACACCGCAAAAAAGGACACCATTCTAAATTTCTTTAGAAAAGTGCCCTGAAATAGTGCATTCTTATTAAATTTGACTTCCTTTATAAAAGTTTAAGCATCTTCGAACGCATTCGTACTAGGACAACTTTTTGATTGCAGATGTCTCTACAACATCTCATATTGTTAAACTCTTGCTAACACCTGTTTTTTAATACCAGTTTTTTTTGGTTAAATAACACTTTATATTCATAAGAACCTGTAAAGAGAATTTTCTGATATACATAGAGTTTTTCCCCGATTTGTGTAAAATCATAATCTGTATTTTCCATGTCCCAATCGGCACTAGAATCCCCCGCACAGTTCCAATAAAAACCTATATCCTTACCCATATCACTGGGCGAACACCACCAGTACAACGACCATCCGCAATGTTACCCTTCAATATATTATTACCTTGGATGCCTATATTACCATCCCCATGAATATATACAGCCTTTACACCTACGCGCCCCGGAGTCCTTGTCCACCACCAACTGACCTGTTCCTTATTCCAGAATATTCTGGCAATTCGCTTACTATTATTGGGATCCTTTCGTTCAAACCAGTATCTCTGATTTTTACCAGGGTTAAAAAGCATTTTGCTGCTATCCCCAAAATATTTACATACTATTTCTTCCATACTTAGAAGAAATATCTTATCCTCTGTGTCTTTTCCGCCGGCAGTTCCATACCATTGGTTATCAGGGTTTGTATTATGTACTGGGCATATTTGCAATCTGTCATTCTCATCAAAGCTATTGTAAAATTCTCCATTCAAATACTTTCTTAATGTACACTCTTCCCATGTAGTATCAATATATTTGTCATTATATGATCGTAGTTCAATAATATATTCCGTTATGATGAGAGCCTTATTGTCCTGTACATCCAGCACTATCCAAGAATAATTTCCAAAATGATATTTATCCCCTATTTTCATGGATACTCTCCTTCTTTTATTCAGTTGCTATTTTTTTCTCAAAGTTAAAATGGTAAAAGGCTTCTCCATGATTAACCC
>JAEZFR010000050.1 GCA_023417285.1 Bacillota bacterium | reverse complement strand
AAATTATCACTAGCAATCAATACATCAAACTTTGATTGTGTCAACACTTCTAGTGCCTTTTTTTCATCGGTAAAAGAGTAAATTTCCAACTTCTCAGCAAATTTTGTTCCTAATACAGAAGATATTCTAGATAAATAACTCTGATCAGTATCTAATATGGCTAGCTTTATTCTCATATGTATAATCCCCCGTATTATTTGTTAATAAATGAAATTAATATGTATTTAATGGAATATAAATCCTTATAATTCCATGTAATTTTATAACATTTCTTCATAATAATCAATATTTTGTTATTTATTTTAGCAATAAAAGATTGTTTTGGTATAAAAATGGGCATAGATATACATTTAGTGGTATCACACCATAAATACTAAAAAACCCCATACTATTGTCTTATAATTCCCGTACTCAAATAAGTTCAACATATCCCAAAATCCCCTACCCCTTCACTGCTCCCCCTGTAATACCATCAACAAAGTACTTCTGCAAATAAATAAATAGCACAGTTATTGGTATGGCTGTGCATACAGCACCGGCAGCGAAACGTGTAAAGTACATGTCAATAAACTCCCTGTTCAGCATGGTATATAAGCCAACTGCAACGGTGTACTTCTCATAATTATCCCCCATGATAATCTTGGCAAATATGAAGTCTATCCATGGTGCCATAAAGCCCATTAGCGCCGTGTATACTATTATCGGTTTGGAAAGTGGGAGAATAATCTTGGTAAAGGTCTGAGATTTGGTTGCACCATCTATCATAGCAGCTTCATCGAGTGCTCTGGGAACTGTGTCAAAGAAGCCCTTTGCTATATAAAATGTGATACCGCCAGTAGCTGAGTATACCAATATAAGTGCAAGCAGGCTTTGTGTAAGGTTTACTGATTTGAGCACATAATATACAGCAATCATGGACATAAATGCGGGAAACATGCCCAATACCAGTGCCACATTCATATATGTCCTTCTCATCTTGAACCGTATACGTGATATAACATATGCAGTACACAGTGTAATAAATGTAGTCAAAACACAAGTGCAAATCGCTACAAACAAGGTGTTGCCAAACCATCTAGCAAAACTGAACACTGTATTATCGGTAAAAAGCCTCACATAATTATCTATTGTAAAACCCTTCGGAATAAAATATGGTGTAAAAGTGCCTTGCTCCAGCCTAAGTGACGTCAATATCACCCATATTATAGGCAAAATCCAAAGCACAGCCATGACAGTTAAAATTATATAAATAATGCCATTCCAAAATCCCCTGTTGTTTTTTCGGCTTTCCATGTGAATTTATCCTCCTTTTTGCGTGAACGTCTTCTTTTTAAGAATCCGTGATTCTTTAATGTGAAATAGTCCTCCCTTTTATTTGAATCGTTATTTATGTGAATTCGTATCGCATTTCATGGGATTTTGTATCCCATTTCATGTGAATTCGTATCTCATTTCATGTGAATTCGTCCTCTCTTTTATATGCTGCGGAGTTGGTATAGGTTATCAACGAAATAACTACAGAAATAACAAAAACAATAATTCCAATGGTTGAAGCAATGCTGTAATCCTTTCTATCTGCAGTTAGCTTATAAAGCCATGTTATTAACAAATCCGTTTTACCTGCAAAATAGTAGTTGCTAGAGGTCGGTCCCCCATTTGTTAGCAGGTATATAACGTTAAAGTTATTGATATTGCCTATAAACTGAGTAATCAAATATGGTAGTGTTACAAACAATATCTGTGGCAGTGTAATCTTGACAAACATTTTATAGGGAGAGGCTCCATCCACTCTTGCAGCCTCATATAAATCCTCAGGAATATTCATCAATATCCCCGTTGTAATGAGCATTGTATAAGGAATGCCAATCCATAGATTCACTAACAGTACTGACACCTTTGCCATTAGCGCATCTGTCAAAAAAGGTATTCTCTGTGTAATCCACCCCATGCTCAAAAATAGTTCATTGACTGGGCCATAGTCATTAAGCATATTCCTCATAATAAGTAGTGACACAAACTGTGGTACAGCAATGGTTAATACAAATATTGTTCTAAAGCCCTTTTTAAACTTTATGCCCTTGTTGTTTATAAGTAGAGCAACTATTATTCCAAAAATGTAATTAGAAAAGGTAGCTATAACGGCCCACATTATTGTCCAAGAAAGGATAGGAAAAAAAGTTTTTGATAGCGTTGTGCTCCCAAAGAGCAGCTGCTTAAAGTTCTGAGAACCAACCCATGTAAACAGATTGCCGGGTGGCTGGTGATTTGCATCAAAATTAGTAAACGCAATCAATATCATAAATATCAGAGGAATTACTGTAAATATTACAATCCCCAATATTGGCACTGTTAGAAGTGTAATATGGAATCTAGAATCCATAAGGTCTCTCAGGTCATCGTTAAAACGGGGTATGTGCTTACCCTGCTCAGATAATTGTTGTACCAGCCTGGCGCTCCTAACATTGCTGATATATACAAGTATGAATAATACAGTAAGTATAATAGCAGCTACACCAGAAATTAGCATAAGCATGGAGTTATGCCCTTGTACTAGTACATTAATACCTCGATTGGGGTCAAATTCCCAGCCCTGAGTTTTGGTACCCAGAGTACCTAACCCGATAATTGCAGGTATCCCGATGGTAAAAAGATATATAATATAAATAATTTCGATTAATAAGTATATTAGCCCCTTTATAATCTGCTTGTTTAAAAGATTAGCAAAACCCATTATAAGAAAAGACATTCTAGTGCTAAATGTGCCTTCCGAGAATGTTTTAAAAAAATCTATAAAGCCATTGGTGGATCCTCCCAAAAAGCTCTTTATGCTTCCCTGTGTAAAGTGGTCAGACATTGGCTGCTGAGCATTTGATAGTAGGCCACTTTGCTGTTGGCCACTTGCTTGTTTATCACTTATTCGTTTATCACTTATTCGTTTATCACTTATTTGTTTATCACTTGCTTGTTGGCCACTTGCCTGCCTGCCATTTTTATTGTCTTTTTTAAATGACATATTGCTACCTACTTTCAAATTAATTCAAACCCTAGCATTCATAAAGGTTAATATGTCCTTATAGTAAAAAAATAATGCGGTGGCAATAGCCACCGCATTATCAAAAAATATAGAATTTTATTTTATTTAGTTCTGATATCTAAAATTAACTCTTGATATATATATCCTAAAGCTAACTCTTGATATATATCCTAAAACTAACTCTTGATATCTGCTACAAGCTTATCAAGCTTGCTTTGAATGTCTGCAGTCTTTATTGCACCAACAAAGGTGTCCTTCGTAAATGCTGCCGTTGGATCCCAGAACCTTCCTATCTGTGGAATTGAAGGCATTGCAACACAATTGGGTAGCTGCTCAAGGATTGCCTTAACTGTAGGGTCCTTAGTAATGCTTTCGTGTTGGGCTACCTTTGCATTTGTGGGCAACAACATTCTATCAGCAAAACGCTTAGTCTGATTTTCTTCATTTGAAAGATAATTTGCCAGCAACATGGCCTCTTCAGGATATTTTGTTGTGGATTTTACAACGTACATCTTGAAGCCAGCAAAAGACTTCCACTCCTTATCCCCACCACCAAAATTAACCATTGGCAGCTTGGCAACACCATAATTTTCTCCAAGTGCTTCCTTATAAGAAGCAGCCTTCCATGGTCCACATACATATGCAGCAAGCTTTCCAGCCTTGAACTGCGAGCCAGCTACATCACCGTCTAGATTTATAACACCTTTATCTTTGAGGGTTGTAAGCCATTTTCCTACTTCTAGGCCATGGGCGTTGTTGAAGGTTACTGTATTTTTGTCGCTGCCATTTGCACCAAAAAGTTCACAGCCGTTTGTAATAAAGAATGACCCTGAAAAGTAAGCATCCTGCATATCATATCCGAACTTTGCTACTCCATCCCCCTGTTGCTTCGCAAGTATCTTATCGAGGGAAGTAATATCATCCGCTGTTAACTTACTTTTGTCATAATATAAAAAGTAAGTCTCAGCTGAGAACGGATAACCATAAAACTTATTGTCATATTGAGCAGCAGTAACAGCACCTTCTATTTGCTCATTTTTGATATTATCAACATATTTTGTGTTTTCATATACAGCACCAGCTGATACCAAGGCACCAAGCTGGTCATGAGCTATTGAAAATATGTCAGCAGCCATATCAATATCCTTTAATGCTTCTTCCTTTGCAACATCTTCTCCATTAACACGGATTGTAACCTTATATTGCTTGTCCGTATAAGTTTTTCTGAAGTTTTCCACCATCTCACTTAGCATCCTCTGGTCTTCTGCTGCTCCCCATATAGTAAGGTTTACAGCTGAGCTTGACGCGCCGGGCGTAGGTGATTTTGTTGTGCTGCATCCCGTCAGCGAAAAAATCATTGTACAAAGTAAGGCTGCAATAACCAATATTGATAATACTCTTTTTTTCATTTTTATTTCCTCCATAGTAAATAAATCAAATCCTAAAAATGGAATTATATGATTATACTACCTTTTAGGAGGAATTTTTATACACATGCCGACATATGTTTAATGTTGCTTAGCAGCTCTAAATACTAGCTAAATCTTACATATGCCGACATATGTCTTGATGTTGTTTTACTGCTCGCAATACTAGCAGAAATCTTACATATTCCGTCAAATGTCTTGACGTTGCTTAGCAGCTCTAAATACTACTGTAATCTTATACATGCCATATATCTTTTGAATACTCTTTGATTGTTCGGTCACTTGAGAATTTTCCTGCATTGCACATGTTAATAAAACACTTCTTTGCAAAAGCATTTATATCACTATAATCAGCAATAGCTCTCAGCTTGGTATCTACATACCCTTCGAAATCATGCAATATGAAGTAGTTATCTGCCTTGTGCCAATGTGCACCATGTATCAATGCATCATACAGGCTTCTAAACATACCTGTTCCATTATCATCAAAGGTTCCATCAATCAAGGTGTCTACTACCCTCTTGATTCTAGCATTATTATTATAAATATCTGCTGGATTATAGCTATTTCTGATTGCCTCAATTTCCTCTACCTTTGCACCAAAGATATAATTGTTTTCGTCTCCTGCCTGTTCAACTATCTCAACATTGGCACCATCAAGAGTACCTAGTGTAACTGCACCGTTGAGCATAAACTTCATATTACCAGTGCCCGAAGCTTCAGTACCCGCAGTAGATATTTGTTCTGAAATATCTGCAGCTGGTATAAGCTTTTCGGCATATGAAACGTTATAGTTTGTTACAAACAATACCTTTAACTTATCTTCCATATCTCTATCATTATTAATAAGCTTTGCGATTTCGTTAATATACTTGATTATTCCCTTTGCTCTATAGTACCCGGGAGCTGCCTTAGCACCAAATATGAACACGGTAGGGTTAAAATTCTTGATTCTGCCTTCCTTGAGTCCAAAATAGATGTCCACTATTGAAAATGCATTGAGAAGCTGTCTCTTGTACTCATGCAGTCTCTTTACCTGTATATCAAAAATGAAGTTAGGGTTAAGCTTAATACCCTCTTTCTTTTCTATATAGTTACAAAGCCCAACCTTCTTGGCTTTTTTAATCTTTGTGAAGTTTTCAAGCACTGAAGTATCATCAGCATACTTTTCTAGTTGCTTCAAATCCTCAAGATTTACAATCCAGCTATCTCCAATTTTTTCTGTTATAAACTTTGCAAGCTCCTTGTTACTCATAAGTAAAAAGCGTCTCTGCGTAATACCATTTGTTTTGTTGTTAAAACGCTCAGGATATAGCTGATACCATTCGTTCAAACAACAATCCTTCAAGATATTTGAGTGTATCCTAGCAACACCATTGGTAGAGAAGGTTGCATATATTGCAAGGCGAGCCATGTGCAACGTATTTCCATCAATAATTGTGTATTGAGCTATCCTATTATCATCAAAGCCCTTTGACCTAAGCTCTCTGACTAATCTGTCATTTATCAACTCAATAAACTTATATACTTCAGGGAGCACCGACTTAAATAAATCAACTCCCCATTTTTCCAATGCTTCAGGTAAAATGGTATGGTTTGTGTAAGCAAATGTTTTTTGAGCAACATTGAAAGCATCTTCAAAGGTCATACCCTCTTCATTAACCAATATTCTTACAAGTTCAGGAATTGATACAACAGGGTGTGTATCATTGAGCTGCACGCAATACTTGTCAGCAAACTTTGAGAAATCTTTTCCATTAAGCTTTTTGTACTCTCTCACTAAATCTTGAAGTGATGCACTTGAGAAGAAATACTGCTGCTTAATTCTCAAAATCTTTCCTGCTTCGCCTTCATCATTTGGATAAAGCACACCTGATATTTCTTCCGCTCTGCTCTTTTCTTCCTTTGCAATTTCAGGGTCAGTGGTGGCAACATTAATAGCCTTTGCTTCCCACAATCTCAAAGTATTGATGCATTTCCCCCCATAACCTATAACAGGTGTATCGTATGGAACTGCAAATACACTTTGGTCTGCAAAGTCAACCTTTATTGCAAGGTCTTCCCTTTTTACGCTCCAAGGATCTCCCAAGGTCTGCCAATCATCCATCATTTCCTTTTGGAAGCCATTGTCAAAGTACTGCTTGAACAGACCATATTTATAGCGTA
>JAEZFR010000042.1 GCA_023417285.1 Bacillota bacterium | reverse complement strand
CAATTATCATTGTATAGCTCCCTGGTGCAAAAACTACTTAAAAGTCGGTAATTTGAAGAGAACTACTACATCTGTTAAACACCTGTCATCCGGCCAAACTCTGGGTTATTACATGTATTGTCCCTGTTGCGGGACTGAATATGCTATTGATAATACAACCAAAGTGTTGAAGGAACGCGGGTACTTTATAAGTCTTGCATGGGATAAAATTAAAAATTCTTTAGATTCAAGTTTATCTTTGGATAAGCTTGCCACATTATTCAGCACTACTGAGGATAAAATTAAAAGGTGCATTATCTTTTTATCAGCTAATTCATTAATTAACAATCAAAAACTACAAATAGAATTGCCCAAGGAACATGATCTTCACATAGAAGAAAAAATAATTGAAATGATTAATTTAGGATGGAGAAGTAAAAAAATAAGAGCTACTTTAGGTTTAAACCAAAATTCTTTTTTGTACTATTGGTTCTTACCACAAATCCGAATTGCACATATAAACAGACATATTATAAGGCCTGATAAAATAAATGATAACAAATTATCCAATGAACTAGATCATGCTATTAAATATTTCATTGAAAAGAACATTTTGATTACAGTTAAGAGTATCTGTAGTATTTTAAATACCTGTCCGGAAACTCTCAGAAACTGGGGTCTACTCGATAAAATACAAAAAGCAAAGACCGCACAATCTGAAATAATTCGAAAGAATCAATCAGACTTGTATATAGACTCCTCAAAAAAGTACATCATACAACAAAACCTCTCTGGTAACCACGTATTTAGTGATGAATTGTACCTTCATCTCGGAAAGAAGAGAAACGTAATTGTTCGTACAATGCCCGATGTTACAAGAAAAATAGCAGACTTATTAAAAAACCAATCGGTTTAAGCAAATCTATTTACAAATGTTAATAGATTTGTTAGTATTATTATGTAAAAAATGGTATTTTAAAGGGGATATATGTATTCTGTTAATGTAGAAGAAATAAAGAATATCGTTGTTACATCAAGAGAAGTAACAGAATTACTTGGAATCAGCAGAGCAAGGCTCAGCCAGTTGGTCAAGACAAGGAAATTGATTCCTATTAAAAAAAATCTTTTTCTTACTAGTGATATATTATTACGAAAAGAACAACAGATTATATTACGAGAAAAGTACTATAAAATTAGCAAATAATCATCAAAGAAGGTTTACAAAAATGCCTGTACGAAAGATAACAAATTCTGGTTCACGAAAGAACACGGGTTATGTACCCAGTTTAAAAAACGAAAGACCAATTGCATATGAATCTTTGTTAGAGAGAGATTGCATTTATCTTTTTGAATTTGATGATGCGATCAGCTCTTATTCTGAGCAACCCTTTAAAATCACATATCATATCCAAAATAGATCTTATAGCTATACCCCGGATTTCCAGGTGAATTATAAAACCGGCAAAGTAGTGGTATTCGAAGTTAAGCCACAGACTACCTGGTACAAAATTAAGGAAAACGAAACTAAGTACACAAAATATATTGCTGCAAACAAGTATTGTATAGCAAATGGTCTGGAATTCAGAATACTGACCGATAAAGAGGTATACTCAGGAAGCTTAATAAAAAATATTAAGCTTCTGTTTGGATACTCTAGAGTTAACGTTCCTGCATCGGTAAAATTAAGTATAAGAAATTTACTGATAGAAAATGGTGCAATGAGCATTTCTCAACTTTTATTATGCCTCAAAACTCAAGATGAAATTGAAAATTCAACAAACTATCAATATATATTGGCTTTATTATATTTTAAGTATATTAAAACAAATATGGAAAAACCTATTAGTAAATCAAGTTTAATCTTACAATAAATTAGAGGGGGCGGTGAAATAAATGCATGGGGTCAAATTAATTATTGGCACAAGATTCAAATTGCAAAATAATACTTACAAAATAATTAAGAGGTTACCTCATTCAACCATTGAAGTTATTGATGAAGACTTCGGTGATACGAAGATATTCACTAATAATGAAATTTACTCATATTTAAGCAGCGGTTTACTTCATTTTAAAGTTTCTGGCAAGAATATAATAAAATCAACTGATAAAATAAGTACCTCTTACACGTTTGACGATATAGATGATTTAGCTCATAAAGATGAGGCTATTTTTAGATATGAAGTTATAAAACCGCTCATAAATGGTTATAAAACTATGGCAATGGTTGATGCTCGTGTAGCAGAAGTTAAGGATTGGAAAAACAATCCCAACATATTAAATAAATCAAACTTTAAAAAAATATATAACGTAAGCAGACCCAGTTTGTATAGATGGATTAAATCCTACAATGAGTCAAACGGAGACTTTCGTTCACTAGTCCCCAGTTATCAAACATGTGGAGGAAAAGACAGAGCCAGAATCTCTCCAATCGTTATGGACTTTATTAATGAATCAATTGAATCGGCTTACTTACAACAACAAAGATTAACAATAGACGACTTCCGCTCAATTGTGCTGGATAAAATCTCTGATCATAATCAATATTCTGTTAACAAATTAACTTGTCCACCGTTATCTTCATTTGCAAGATATTTAAGTAAGATCCCTGAGTATGAGTTAGTTGCCGGAAGAATCGGCAAAAGAATTGCTGAAAGACAATTTAATCCTGTTGGGGACGGTGTGAAGGTAACATATCCTATGGAAAGAGTAGAAATCGACCACACACCTGTGGATGTCTTAATTGTGGATGAAATGGGTGAAGTTATGGGTAGACCATATTTCGTAATGGCAATTGACAAGTTGACCCGGTATCCTCTAGGATTCAGTATTGGCATGAGTAACGGTGTAGGTTGGACCGAGGTGATGGAATGTATACGTCATATATTAACACATAAATCCTTTGTTAAAGAAGTATATCCATTTATAGTAAATGACTGGAATGCCTTTGGTTTACCAAAGACAATAGTTATTGATAATGGCTTAGAGTTTAAGAATAAGGCGATGATTGATGCTTGTTATCAAATAGGATTTGAGTTGCAGTTTTGCCCACCCAAGGTACCCCAATGGAAAGGATCCATTGAAAGGTTTTTCGGCAGTGCTAATACTGGCCTCTTTCATACTCTGCCTGGTACAACCAGATCAAACCCACAAAAGCTGGGTGATGAAAACCCGGTAGAACTTGCTAAATTAAATTTTTCAACATTTTTAGCCTTGGTATATAAATGGATTATTGATGTATACAATCAGGATCTTAATAGAGGAGCCGGAGGTATTCCTCACAAATTATGGCAGTTAGCTACTGAGGAATTTCCAGTTTGTCTGCCAAATAGTGTCTCTGAAATAGCTGTGTTAATGGGTAAGGTTAAGTTTAGGCAAATAACGAGACGTGGGATTGAGTTTCTGAACTTACATTATAATTCCGACGATCTTTATAAATTTTTCTTAAAATTCAACAAAGAAAATAATGGCTCACATGAATCATTTAAAATCAAATATAATCCTCAAAATATTGGTGAGATTTACGTTTATGATAATATAATCGATAAAAAATGGATAAAGGCTTTATGTACCAATCAGATTTATTCCAATAACCTTACCGAATGGGAGCATGATGAAATACAAAAACATGCCAGAAAAACTTATGGGAAAATTAATGAATTTGAATTATCAAAAGCTAAGGTCCAAATCCGACAAATGATAGAAAACGGGATATATTATACAAAAGCCCAAATTGCACGTGCCAAGAAAATCAACTCTCAACAAGAGATTGAGAGTAAGAAAAAACTTAACTCGTACCATAATAAAAGTGTATATATTAATCAAAATCCCGATTCCGGCTCTAAAGTAAACTTTGCTGACCTGGGTCAAAAAATTCTCGAAGATACCGATTCGGTAATACCTCAGATATTTAATAATATTTTGCATATAGCTGAAGATAAAGTAATCGGTATTAACGCTAAAGAGAAAAATAAACCTACAAAAAAAGAACTAAAAACTAGTAAAGATGCAGTTACGAACGATTTAGAGCTTCTGGACTATTCCGAATTTGAAGTATCAAATAATTATTTTGAGGAGGATAATTGAATATGGATGATTTAGTTAATTCACATGCTCAATTAACGGCTAATCCGCCGATAAGTGTTAACAAGGAGGTATTGCTTAATTTAACTATAGCTGAAAAATTACAGTATACTGACAATATTAGAATAAAAACAACCAGAATAAAATCTATTTTAAAAACAATAAACGAATGTCATAAAAGCCTTAACTATTTGGCAAAACCTAATTGTATGGGTATTTTCGGAGAAACTGGTGTAGGCAAATCGGAATTTAGTCAATTCCTTTTAAAAAAACATCCTGATAAAATCCATCCTGAAATCATTCATAAGACTGTACTTTATTCTAAAATTCCATGTCCTGCTTACATTGGTAGTTTGCCAAGCAGCATGATTCATAGTTTAAAGGATCCCTTTTGTTCAAAGGGCAGAAATATTTATGAAAAAACACAGCGCCTATACGATCTCATAAAATTATGTAAAGTCGAGATTATTTTTCTAGATGAAGTTCAGCATTTAGTAGATAGGAATAGCCAGACACTTATTAGAGACTCCTCCGATTGGTTTAAAGAACTAATTGATGAGGTAAAAGTTCCTATAATCTTTTTGGGAATTCCGGATTCGAAAAGAATTTTTGCAGAAAATGAGCAGTTAGGTTCAAGGGTACGATATCGTGAAGAGCTACTACCATTTGACTATGACTTAGAGTTTAGACAATTCTTATATGTATATGACCATCAATTACCTTTTAAAAACCTATCTAATTTGGGCTCACAAGAACTTAGTAAAAGAATATACACCGCAACAAAGGGAATAATGAGAAATATACAT
>JAEZFR010000416.1 GCA_023417285.1 Bacillota bacterium | reverse complement strand
AACCAAGCAACGTCATTTTCTATATCAATATGTACATTTTCTAAATCCATATTGACATCACCCCAATACTCCCAGTCATTTTTAAGTAAAGTTTTTACTGATTCTATACCTAAAAACAGTTCACCTGTTCCAGTACCAAGAATGCATATGTCATCCCCCATTATAAAGAGTTCTTCAACAAAATTGTCAATGTTTTCTATGTCTCTCTTTGTATATCCATCCTGAAATTGACGAAGAAGCTCCATAATCTCCTGATTAGGCTTTTGTCGTATATTATGTTTTTCCAAAGATATTTCCGATGATTTATTCATATACTGTATTCCAAAATTGTTCATTAAAAATCCTCCCTCAACCCCATTAAATGTCTTATGTTTCTTAAGCATGATAAGTTATTTTATTATTATCACCTTTTTTATATTTTCAATTTCTACTTTTCAGTGCTTTAGCTATAATGCGTCTTATTTAACAACATCAGATAGTTCTATTTTCAAAATATAATATCATATTAATTAATTTTAATAAACAATGTTTACCCGGTTTGTATACCTATCATCAGAAAAAGATGCAGATAAATTTCCTGTAGGATAAGCAGCTCAAGGCTTTCAATATTTGCCATTGATACCATTTCCTTTCTAATGACAAATTATGGTCTCAAACAATAAGAAAATGCATATCTTATATATAGTAAATAAAATTTAATCTATGTAAAGGAGATGTTATGAAGCTAAAAAGAAGGATATTTCAGATCATAGCTAATGTATTATTGATTACATTTTTAATTCCTAATGTTGCTTATGCAGGCAGTTCAAGTGATTACATTGTGATGGTTGGCAATGAAAAAAGCATTTACACACGTTACTTCGACATGGTAGTTTTGACTTCAAGCAAAGAAATCATGTTAAAGGCAGAAGATATATGTAATATATTGGGCTTCTCTTATTCTTATAATAAATCAAAGAAAAAAGTAACTATAAAAAATGAAATAAACGAAAGCTATCTCGAGTATACAGTAAATAGTAAAAATTATGTATACTATTCCAGTTCATCGGCAAAAAAAATTAAGAAAAAGGCGAAATATAAATGCTATTATGAATCCAAGTCAAATACAGCATTAATTCACTATGAAACTATAAATGACCTAATCAATTGTAAATATTTTAGGATTGATGACGACCAAAGCTATGGAAAAGGAAATTATATTTTCATGAGCAATTATTACAAGCTAGACATTCTTCCTAATTCTGCAAAACCTATCCCAAGATACGAGGTTGAAGGCGATACGTTAATTGTACGTAATTTTATTGGTAATATGTTATATACCAAATATACATCATATAACATTATAGATGATATAGAAAATACAAAAGGATATTTAGCTAAGGGTCTTGGTATGTGGTTCCAAATTTTTGTTTTGATGGGATACAACTATACCTCAGTTCCATATGAAGTTAAATGTTATTTGGCTTCTAACGGGGGGATTGCTTTTATACTACCTAATGGTAATATTCATATGGCTGATCAATGCTATGCTGTCTTAGTTGCCAATAATATTGAAGATGATGCTGTAAGAGAAGCCTTCTTCTATGACACAGTTGACTTAAAACAGTTATCGGCATATTTAGAAACCTATGGGCCAGAGAATGTTCGTTATTTTATTCAAACTTGGAATAATGCCGAAAGCAAAAAGCAGGATGCTTCAAATAAATGGATTGATGGCTGGTATGATTGAACTATGTATGAAAGAGAGACGACCACCAGATGTTAAACACAGTTCAAATCTGGAGTCTTCCTAAAGAAAAAGAGAAGATGCATCACTCACGTAATACATCTTCTCTTTTTCAAGGCGACAACCAGATTTGAACTGGTGATCAGGGTGTTGCAGACTTCCCTTCTGCCTTCTCAAATGCTGACACATCAATTCATACCATAATTGACATAGCTGTGTTTGTTTCTGAAGTCAATCGGTGTAAGACGAAAGGACTTCTTGAATAGAGAGCTTAAGTAGGACACGTTGTTAAATCCGCACTGATCAGCGATATGATAGACAGGCAGGTTAGTTCTTAACAATAAATCCTTCGCCTTATTTAACCTGGCTGTAGTGATATATTCATTCGGGGTAGTCTTCATGACTTCGGTAAATATCTTATGAAAATAATTAGGGCTTAACCCGGCGATATCCGAAAGCCGCCTTAAAGAAAGCTTCTGATTAAGGTTTTCATTAATATAATCCATGGTTTTCCTGATTGCTTTTCCATAGGGAGAAAACTGCATTGTATTCACAGGATTACAGGAATCCTGGTAAAGATGATACAGTATATTCAGAATGCAGGATTTCATAGGCAGTTCGCTTCCCGGAATCGGATGTAGATAAGCATTATAAACCTTATTAAACAAAGAATAGTATTTGTCCTCATTACGGATATGGAAAATAGTCGGTATATTGTCCAGTATCGAATTGGTGTAATAGGCCTGAAATTTTACTTCAGCCCGTTCCCAATCACAGGAAACATACCAGTTATCGTAGACCGGACGCGAGTTCGTCATATCAAAGGAGATAAAATAACAGGAATATGGCATAATTCCCTGAGTAGATTGTCCGGGTCTGCGGAAAACGATATCCCCTTTATGGATAGGATATAATTCACCATCGATATACATACTTCCTTCACTATCAAAAAAATACTCCAATTCATAATCTCTTACGCGCCTTGCAGGAAGTGCTTCTCCCTGTGCAAAGTCATCGTTTCCGTTAAAAACCTGAGTATATATTACCACAGGGTTCATCCGGGAAATCGGAAGATTTTCATGTATAATATCGTCTTTCATAGCTACCCCCTAAGTTATTGACTTGCCCAGGTTCATATATTTCGCTTTTCCCGGACTATTAGATAGATTGCTCCTTCTATATTTTATCATAAGATTTTAATATATTAAATAAGATTATTTATTGTTAATTATAACCTTCTATACTAAACTTGGAAGTAATCTATCAATTGTTCTATTGGGAGGAATACTAATGCTACAGAAGATACAAGGACAACCCAATCATTTTAAGATGATTATGACAATCGCCTTACCCGTTATTATTCAAGGTCTGGTTTTTCAATTACAGGCAGTCGTTGATAAGGCTTTTCTAGGAAAGATGGATACAGATTATCTTTCTGCTGTCGGCGTAGCACAATTACCTTTTTTCACCTCAGTTGACGCCCTTACTGCAATCTGTACCGGTCTGACTATCATAGTTGCAATGAGGTTCGGTGCCAGCAAGCATAAGGAGATCCATGAAAGCGTAAACGCCTCTATTTCATTTAACCTGCTGCTCTCCTTACTGCTGTTCGTTATCTGGCTTTCATTTCCCGATATTATCTTTTCATGGATGAATGTGAATGATACCTTGGTTCAGCATTGCAATGATTATGTCCGTATACTGTCATACTTCCTGATAATATATGGTGTAGACATATCACTTCAGGCAGCACTTCAGGGAATGGGTAAAACCAAACCGATTATGTATGTGGGCTTAGTGAAGGTACTCTTCAATATCCTGCTTGACTGGGTTCTGATCTTTGGTAAATTAGGCTTTCCGGCAATGTATGTCAAAGGAGCTGCCTTAGCAACAGCAATTGCGAATATTACCGGAACCCTGATCCTCATAGCGTACTTTATCGTATCCAAGGAGCTTTCATCGAATATGAAGCTACTAAAAATCTTACGTTTTCGTTGGAGCTTATATAAAGAAGTAATTAGGTTGGGGCTTCCGACCGGTACAGAGTATTTATTATGGAATATCAGTAATCTGATTTTAGTCAGTCTGCTAAATAAGCAGGGGAACCAAGTGGTTGCTGTCTATACCTTAACCTTAGCCATTGAGATAT
>JAEZFR010000013.1 GCA_023417285.1 Bacillota bacterium | reverse complement strand
ATGTGGAACACCATAAAAAAGTCAGCCTCCCTCAACGTGCAGGAGGCTGATCAGATTTCCAATTTATTAATTACTCTTCTTTTTTGCCCTCTTTTAAGAGCTTCCGTACCTCATCCATAAAGGTGTTTATATCTTTAAACTGTCTATAAACTGAGGCAAATCTGACATAAGCAACCTCATCAAGATTCTTGAGCTTCTGCATAATAAGCTCTCCAATCTCCTCAGTAGTTACTTCTCTCTGTAGTGAATTATATAGCTGAACCTCAATACCCTCCACCAATTTCTCAAGATCGTTTATGGAAACTGGACGTTTTTCACAAGCTCTTAGCAGCCCATTCATAAGCTTCTCCCTATCAAAAGGCTGCCTAGTTTTATCTTTTTTGATAACCATAAGTGGCAAACTTTCAACCTTCTCATAAGTAGTAAATCTTCTAGTACACTTAGTGCATTCCCGCCTTCTTCTGATAGCCGAACCTTCATCTGTTGGCCTAGAGTCAATTACCTTATCCTCAATAAATCCGCAAAAAGGACATTTCATACCAAAATCCTTCCTTTCCATGCTGAAAAACGTAATATAATCACATTCTACATTAATAATACTTTTTTGTACAGGATTTATCAGCAATGTACGGATTAGGAGGTTCATTTTTATTTTTGAAATATATTGCAGTTAAAGTACAAGCGTACAGTATACTCAAGTATAGATAGCATTAAATATACTTTTTCATATGCATTAGGGCAGTTTTCTCAAGCCTAGATACCTGAGCCTGAGAAATGCCTATTTCATCAGCAACTTCCATTTGAGTTCTTCCCTCAAAAAAGCGCAGATTGAGAATGAGCTTCTCTCTATCATTTAACTTTCTCATTGCCTCTTTTAGTGATATGGTCTCAAGCCAGTTTTCATCGATATTTTTTTCGTCACTTACCTGATCCATCACATATATGGCATCACCACCATCATGATATACAGATTCAAATAAAGATATGGGATCCTGGATAGCATCTAAAGCAAATACTATATCCTCCTTGGGTAGCTGTAGTTCTTCAGCTAACTCATTTATTGTAGGTTCCTTTGAGTTCTTGCACGTCAGTTTTTCTTTTGCCTGTAGCGCTTTATATGCAATATCTCTTAGAGAACGACTCACTCTTATAGAATTATTATCCCTTAGGTACCGTCTTATTTCGCCTATGATCATAGGAACAGCATACGTTGAAAATTTGACATTCTGAGTTACATCAAAGTTATCAATAGCTTTGATTAAACCAATGCAACCAACCTGAAATAAGTCATCAACATATTCTCCCCTGTTATTAAACCTCTGAATCACGCTTAAAACAAGCCTCAGGTTGCCTTTTATAAACTCATCTCTAGCAGAGTTATCACCCTTATGCATTCTTTCGAATAGTTCTTTTTTCTGTTCGTTAGTTAAAACAGGAAGTTTAGATGTATTAACACCGCAGATTTCAACCTTATTGATTAGCATAAAAAACCTCCCGAGCAATAATGATTTTTCAATATCATTATTGCCATGGAGGGTATTTTTATACTGTTATGTAAGTCAAAATATTTTTGTCAAAACCCTTGACAAATCTGCCTTTCGGGCTCTATCCAGTTATATCAAGTCATTCGGTTTATTTCCTTTTTCAACCTGCTGATAATTCTTTTTTCTAATCTTGAAATATAGGATTGAGAAATACCCAACATATCAGCGACTTCTTTTTGAGTTTTTTCTACTCCATTGACCAATCCAAATCTTAACTCCATGATTCTTTTTTCCCGGACTGATAATTTTTTCATTGCTGAGCTTAGCAGTTCTTTATCTACTTCATCTTCTAAGCTCCTGTGAATAAGGTCGTTATCCGTTCCTAAAATATCTGAAAGCAGAAGCTCATTTCCATCCCAATCAATATTGAGAGGCTCATCAATTGATATCTCTGATTTAACACGATTATTTCTCCTGAGATACATTAGTATTTCGTTTTCAATGCATCTTGATGCATAAGTAGCCAGCTTAATATTTTTAGAGGGATTAAATGTGTTTATAGCTTTTATCAAACCTATTGTTCCTATTGAAATTAGGTCTTCTACTCCTACACCAGTATTTTCAAATTTTCTTGCTATATAAACCACTAATCTGAGATTTCTTTCTATTAAAATGCTTTTAACGCCATAATCGCACTGTTCTAACTTGTTTAGCAGGTATGCTTCTTCATCAATAGTCAAAGGTGGCGGCAATGCTTCACTTCCCCCTATATAATGGACCGGGAAGCTATCTCCTAGTTTAATTTTCCTTAATAAATTGTAATACTTAGTAAGTAAAAACATTTTAAATCTAGTGGTGATTTTCATTTCTGATTGACCCCTTTCAATAAATGGTGTTGTAAAAGCTTATGCTACAAGGTCTGGACCAAGTAAGGCCTTGTACTTTTCATTGTTTGATAGAGACTTATTATAAATCCCAACAATAACATTTTTGATATTTTTTTTGTCCTCATCCTCACCAATAACTACAAGGTCTGGTTTGAAGCCCAAAAGCATGCCATTTTCTTTGCCTAGTGAGCTGAATGGAATTAGCCTAAAACGCGAAAACCACTTTGATGAAGAAATTGTGTTGGTAATACAGTTAAGGTCGTCCTCATGCCTATTAATAAAAATACCTCTAATCTCCTCTGGTAATAGTTCCTGCAATGCTTGATACTCTACTACCATAACAGGAATATTTGTAAGAGGGTCCTTCAAGGAATTGCCCGTATCTATTAAAGCTGGCATTCCAACCGTTCGGTTATCAAAAGCAATAGTTATAGGTATTAGTAATCTGTCCCTTAATAAACGAGTTTGTATAACTTCCAAAAATATCTTAATAATTATCCCAACAGTAAATATTGAAAAAATAATGAGGCTTAGTTTTGAGCGTCCGAACTCATAAATAATGCCATTCTTTACGAAACCGCCTTGCTGGTTGAAGTACAAAAATGCAAGCGCAGCACCTGCAAATATGAAGGTTGATATGTAGAATATAACTAATACCTTAATAAACTCCAATACCTTCCTTGGTGAAAACGTAACTGCAATTATAAATAGAGACAATAATAGTTTTGAGAAAATTGTGTAATATGCCTTCATGCCTGGTAATAGAATAAGTAAAATCACATAAAATGCACCTACTGCTGCTCCTGCAAATAGCCTAAGTGTACTAGCCCTCAACTTAGACAACTTAGAGGTTGTATATAGAATCAGGTAATTTATAACTAGGTTCTCTAAAAATAAAATATCTAGGTATATTTCCACTTATGTTTTCCTCACAAAACTTTTAATTTACAGAATTTTCCGTAATTGCTTTATGTATATTATTATAATGGGTAACACATTAAAACTTTGTCAAATGCAGAAGTAGAAAAATTAAATCGTATGACAATATAATATCTGAAAAAACAAAAAAGGCTACTTAAGTTTTAAAACTTGAGTAGCCTTTCTTTTATTCGCTTTATTTTATTTGAATTTGTTGCGTCTTAAGAAAGTCGGTATATCCAGTTCATTGTCCTGAGATATAGGTGTTGAAGCGCTCTGATGCTTTTCAACTGGGGCTGGAGCGGAATAAGTACTCTCGCTATGGTATGAGCCCATTTTTTTCTCACTTTGCTTGTCTATTGGCTTTTTGATAATAGGACTAGTCTCAAATCCAGTTGCTATAACAGTAATCATCAATTCATCTTTAAGGTTGTCATCTATAACAGCACCGAAAATAATATTTGCCTCTGGATCAGCTGACTTTTGAACGAGCTCAGCAGCAGTATTCACTTCATAGAGCCCCAAATCAGGTCCACCTGTAATGTTAACAAGTACTCTTCTTGCACCATCAATTGATGTTTCAAGCAAAGGGCTCTGAATAGCCTGTTTAGCAGCCTCTTCAGCTCTATTCTCGCCACCAGCTTTACCTATACCCATATGTGCCAAGCCGGAGTTGAACATTATTGTCTTAACGTCTGCAAAGTCTAAGTTAACAAGACCAGGAACCGCAATAAGATCTGATATGCCTTGAACGCCCTGACGCAGTATATCATCAGCCATTCTAAATGCATCAACCATAGTTGTACGCTTTTCAACCACTTGTAATAATCTATCGTTAGGAATTGTCACCAAAGAATCTACTGAATTCTTGAGGTTCTCAATCCCTCTTTCAGCATGCTGCATACGAGTTCTACTCTCAAACATAAAAGGCTTAGTTACGACTGCCACAGTCAAAATTCCCATTTCTCGAGCAATCTCAGCCACAACAGGTGCTGCACCAGTACCAGTTCCGCCTCCCATACCAGCAGTAACAAATACCATATCTGCACCTTTAATAGCCTGAGCTATTTCATCCCTACTTTCATTAGCAGCCTTTTCACCAATATCAGGATTTGCACCAGCTCCAAGCCCCTTTGTAAGCTTGTCCCCAATCTGTATTTTTGTATTAGCTTTTGATAGGAAAAGCGCTTGTTTATCGGTATTAATAGCGATAAAGTCAACACCCCTAAGTCCTGCTGCTATCATCCTGTTTACCGCATTATTCCCACCACCGCCGCATCCAACGACTTTTATCTGGGCAAAGTGATCCATGTCAATCTCAAAATCTAGCAAATTAAATCCCCCTTTAGCATTGGTAATAAGACTTATAATTAAATTTTATTTTTCGAAAAAGTTACATGATATTTTTTAAACACTACTATAAATATATAATATAAACTCAAAATAGGCAAGTTTTGATTTTATTGCCTAAAAATAATTTTATGCAAAATTAAATTAATAGAACAAGTCCTTAAACTTAGAAAATGCTTTCTTCCACAAAGTATTTTCCTTTTTATTTTTAGCAGAAATTGCTACTGGTTGGCTGCTAATAGTACTAGAACCTTTGTCCTGAACAGAGATATATTTTACAATGCCTGCAGCAGTATAATACTCAGGTTTGTTTAAATCTTTTATCTTAGGAGCTGCAGTCCTAACAGGCATATTAAAAATATCATATGCAATCTGGAGAGAACCGTCAAGTGTAGAAATTCCGTTTCCTGAAATTACAACTCCTGCCCCATAGTTGCCTGGACAATTTTGATCTATAAACTCTTTGCACAGACTAAGCATTTCATATACACGAGCTTCAATGATCTCAACAGCCTCTGAAACCTTTATATTTTTCTTGAAACTGTCACTAATATCACTTACGGTAACTTCCTGATCATTTTTTATAAGAGTAGTCAACGATAGTTGGTATTGTCTCTTGACTCTTTCCGCTTCAGCATAAGACATTTTTAATGCAATGGATAAGTCATTTGTAATATGATCTCCACCAACAGGAAAGCACTTATTGGCAATGAGCTTTTGATTTTTGAACACACTGATTTCTGTAGATCCACCACCGACATCTATGAGTATTGCCCCAATGTCCTTTTCATCTGGCTGGAGAACACATTCTCCAACAGCAAATGCATCCGCTACTAAGCCATCTACCTTTATTGCTACCTTGCTCATACTCCTAACAATATTCTGAACAGATATAGTTTTACCAATAACTATGTCAAAGTCACCTTGAAGTCTGGTCCCTTTCATTCCTACCGGGTTAGCTATTCCATCAAACCCGTCCAATACATATTGTTTTGGTACAACATCTATGATCTCTGAGTCCTGCCCGATAGTAAACGAACTGGCGGCGTATAATAATTTTTCAACGTCCTTCTTGGAAACAACCTTATCTTCTGAAACAATATTAGTATCAATAATCTGATTTTTTATATATAAATGTAGACCTGACATATTGACATATGCCGAAACAACCTTGATGCCTGTCCCAGCCTCAGCTTTTTTGACAGAGCTCTGAATAGAAGCCGCAGTTGCATTAATATCAACAATTATTCCTTTTTTTACACCAGTACAAGGTTCAGTGCCTTTTCCGAGAAATTCGACTTGTCCATCAGCTATTACCTTGCCAATAACAGTCGATACTTTTGATGAACCTATATCTATCCCTACTATAATATCTGACACAACAATAACCCCCTAAAGTCACTCGTCCTATTCTTTTACTATATTATCTTTTTTAGAGAATTTATTCAATAGATATCTTCTAATTAGTGCAAAGTTTAAGAAAAGCCTATTACCAAAAGCGAATATAGCCGCAAGGTAAATTTGAATACCCAGCTTGTCCCCTATATATGCAAGGCCAGCTGCCAACAATGCATTTCCAAAGAATCCAGATAGGAAGATTTTCATTTCAAACTTTTTGTTAATGGTTGCTACAATTCCTCCAAAAACCGAGTCTAATGCAGCTAGAATTGCTACTGCTACATAAGTAAAATACTGAGATGGAATGGTTATTGGCATAAACATCCCTATCACTATTCCCAAAATTAGTCCTAAAATAGGTATCATTTTAATTCCTCCAGAATTAGTTAGTTTAATTGTTTATAAAATGGAGAACTCCCCATAGTAAAATCTAAAACCCCCTGCTGCTTTAGGTTTAGATTCTTTTCGTAAAGCTCACGAAAGGTTGCTATTTTGTGTTCCATGTTCTCAATATCTCCAAACTTAACTTCAAGTAAATCATTGAAATTGGCAGTTATGTTATATCCGTCCGACATATCAATCCACTTCATTTTACTAAAGAGTTTGGTTTCTGAACCCTGGTCATTTTTTATGAATAATGTACAGAAGGTCTTGATGTCTTCAAACTTCTGAGTATCTTTGAACTGGATTTTCTGCCCTAATTTGTAGTCACTTATTGAGCTACCTTTTATAATAAAATAGTCTTTAGCCCTATCACTGCTTATTTCTTCAAGAGCGTAGCCTTCATTGTCAATCAGTATACTTGTCCCTTTAATGTCTATAATACAGTAAGGAGACCTCTCCGTAATCTTAATTTTAATACCTTTTGGTAAACTAGGCCTAATGCTTACCGATTTTGTGTATGGTAAGCTAGAGATGACTAATTTCTCCTCACCATTAAACCTAAAAGTAAACAAATCCTTTACATCTTTGGTAAGCATTTTAAAGACATTTTCACCCGGCATTAATCCAGACTTTAGTATTATATCATTATTTTGGTATTTGTTGTTACCCTCAACATTTATTTTTTCTACTATAAAAAAAGAAGATAGGGCAAAGAGAATGATTGATGTCACGATGGCAACAATAAATAAGAATTTTAAGAATTTCTTTATTCTGAATTTTCTTCTCTTAACCCTATTCTTTTTAACTTTTGCTGTCATTTGTCCTTTGTCGTCCTTTCATATCTGTTGTCTCACCTGTCAGAAAATCTTTTGATGTTAGCTCCTAGCGAACATAGCTTCTCATCTAACTTGTAGTATCCTCTATCAATATGCTCTAAACCGCCTACTATTGTTTCTCCATGTGCAGCAAGACCAGCCACCACTAATGCTGCCCCACCTCTTAGGTCACGCGCCAACACCTGTGCTCCATTTAGGTTCCCAACTCCCTTAATAACAGCCATTCTTCCATCTATTCTAATATTTGCCCCCATCTTGAGCAATTCGTCAACATGCTTATATCTACTTTCAAAAATAGTTTCAATAATTATACTAGTCCCCTTGCATATTGTAAGATACGCCATCAGCTGAGCCTGCATATCTGTTGGAAAACCAGGGTAGGGTAACGTCCTTATAACCTCTATCGCCTGTGGTTTAGTAGCAGATATAATTTGAACATCATTCCTTCTAAATGTAACCTGGCAGCCTGTATCCCGTAAAATCGCAGCAGTCGAAATAATATGCTCAGGCACAATGTTTTTAATGGTAATGTTTCCACCTGAAATAGCCGCGGCGGCCATAAAAGTACCCGTAATTATTCTATCTGGGATAACCGTATGCTCAACATTTGAAAACTTCTTGTCGAAGCCTTTTATCTTAATAACACTTGTACCAGCGCCAGTAACCTTTACTCCAACCTTTTGTAAAAAGTTCTGTAAATCTACAATTTCAGGCTCTTTTGCAGCATTTCTGATTATTGTATCGCCTTTTGCATAAGCAGCTGCTATCATAGTGTTTTCAGTAGCGCCTACACTAGGATAATCGAGGTAAATATCTGTTCCACACAATCCGTCAGTTTCACAATATATGTATCCACCATTGGTATCATTTATCCTAGCACCGAGGCTTCTCAATGCTTTTAGGTGTAAATCAATAGGTCTAGGGCCTAATTCACACCCACCTGATTGTGTTATATTGTTGGCTATTTAACACTATATAAATATAATATAACAATCCGAACCATTATTCCATATAAAATGTTATTATCTACTTAATATAGTTAATTTTAAATTAATTGCCCAAGACAATGCTCATATCTTGTATTGGCTATAATAAGAATAATTACATTGAACTTAATTGTAAATGCTAATATAATTAATTAATATAAAAATCTAATTGTAATTAAATTAAATTACTCAATTGAGTTACAGTTTTTTACACAATAGCATGACAAAAGGATGAATAATTTACATGAAGCTAAGAAAAATACTTGCAATACTAACTGCAAAGTTTTTAATATTTGGACTACGTCTTGTTAAGCGAGGAGGAACTACTCTTCCAGGTAAAGTTGCGTTGAAGCTTTATCCTGGAGTGCTCTCATCAATAGCCCATGATTTCAAGGTGGTAATGGTAACAGGTACCAACGGAAAAACTACCACTACAAGAATTATTGAGGAAATCCTCAAGTCAAACAAGATTAAATATACAACTAATAAATCGGGTGCTAACCTTTTAAGTGGCATTACTACTATTTTTATTCAATCAGTCACCATTACAGGCAGAAATAAATTTGATGTTGCTCTTATTGAAAGTGATGAGGCTGCATTTAATCAAGTAACCAAGCACATCAAGCCTGAGGCTGTAGTGGTAACCAATTTTTTTAGAGACCAGCTTGATAGATACGGGGAGCTCTATTCTACTCTCAATGCAGTTGCATCAGGTATTGAAAGATTAGATGATAGTACTACTCTTATCCTCAATGCAGACGACTCCATGTGTGCATCTCTTGGTAAGAATTCTACCAAGAGAACCATCTTTTTTGGATTGAGTGAGGGTGCTTACAAAGGTTCTGAGGAAGATATAAATACTGATGCCATGTTCTGTCGTTTTTGCAAAGCAAAATATCAGTATAAAAACCATATCTATGGTCATCTAGGAAGCTTTGTATGTACTGAATGTGGGTACTCTAGGCCAGGCGCAGATATTGAGTGCACTAATATTTTTGAAATAGCCAGCAATTATACCGACATAGGATGGACATGCTTAAATTCTGAATTGTGTTCAGATGGAAGCGAGTTAACAACAAGAATAAATTTACCGGGACTCTATAATGTATATAATGCATTGGCTGCTGCAAGCTGTGGCCTTGCACTTGGATATGGTACCGACTCCATAATCTCATCAATGCAGTCCTTTGAATGTGGCTTTGGCAGGATGGAGACTATCAACGTTTCAGGAAAGAGCATTAAAATAATATTGGTCAAAAATCCAACAGGCTTTAATCAGGTACTACAATTTCTTTCGCTTGAGCAAAACAAGTTAAATATAGCCTTTCTTATTAATGATAATTTGGCAGACGGTACTGATATCTCTTGGCTGTGGGATGTGGACTTTGAGCAACTTGCAACAGTCTCGGAAAAAATTAATACTCTTACAGCCTCAGGTGTAAGGGGTGAGGATATGGCCGTAAGGCTTAAGTATAGTGGTATTGACTGTACTAAAATAAAAATAAATAAGGATTATCTCTCCCTCATAGACGAGGGATTAAATAATACTCCAGAAGGCGGTTGTTTCTATATATTACCCACTTATACCGCTATGCTTGATATTAGAAGTATCTTAAAGAAAAAGTTTAATTTAAAGGAGTTTTGGAAATAAATGCTAGAGCTTAAGATATGCCATTTATACCCTGATTTACTTAACACATATGGCGACAGAGGAAATAT
>JAEZFR010000580.1 GCA_023417285.1 Bacillota bacterium | reverse complement strand
GGATAATGAAGCATATAGAAATAACCAGGCTCTCAGGAATGCTCTCCAATCCGCAAACAATGGCGATTCTCCAATGTTTAACATTACTGTCGCCCAAAACGAAGATGCATTAAATTTACTCGACGATAGTAAGGTTTCAGCTGTAATAGATGCTTCTGATGACATTAAGCTCATAGTAAAGAGTGAGGGCATGAATCAAACCATTATAAAGTCCTTTTTAGATCAGTTCAAGCAAACCTCTAGTGCAGTTACAGGTATTGTCTCAAATAACCCCACAGTAATGAATAGTGGTTTTATAGATAAAGTAGCTGATAGACAAGATTTTCTCAATAATGTACCAATCGCGGGTAACAAGAAACCCGATGCAACCTTCAACTTTTTCTATGCACTAATTGCAATGACTTGCTTGTATTGCTCCTTTCTTGGATTAAAGGAAGTTAATGATATCCAGGCAAATCTTTCAAAACAGGGTGCCAGAATTAATCTTGCTCCCGTTAATAAAATTAAGCAGTTTATCGCGGGATTTGCTGCAGCCTTAACAGTTTGTTTTGCAGAGCTTCTAGTGTTGCTGGCATACCTGACATTAGTTATTAAAGTGGATTTTGGCACTCAGATTCCTTATGTTTTACTTACTTGCTTGGTTGGTGCTTTCGTTGGTATATGTTTTGGAGGAATGGTGGGTGCAATGGCAAAAAAGAGCATTGGAGTAAATATAGCTATACTCATCGGTATATCCATGATACTTTCATTTTTATCGGGACTTATGTCTGAAGGAATAAGCTATTTGGTAAGAAAGAATGCTCCAATACTAGCCTATATCAATCCAGCAGCATTAATAACAGACTCCTTCTACTCACTATATTATTACAGTACTCACACCAGATTTTTCATAAACATATCCATTTTGAGTCTAATAGGATTCATATTCTTCGGAATAATGATTCTATTGTTAAGGAGGCACAAGTATGAAAGTATTTAGTCTATACTTTAAAATAATTAAAAAACACATGGGCCAGATTTCTATATATTTAGTTGTGTTTTTAGCGTTGTCCATTTTTTTATCAAGCAACTCACAGGTTACGGAGATAAATACCTTCGCTCAGGAGAAAAGCAGGGTTGCATTTATTAACCAGGATGGGGATACTGCTATCATTAATGGTCTCAAAGAGTACCTTGGAAAGTTCTGCGAGTTTATAGATGTACCAGCAGAACAGGAAAAACTACAGGACGCATTATTCTATCGAGATGTAGAAAACATCATAAGAATACCTGCCAACTTTTCAGATGATTATATGGATAGTAAGTCTGTAAAGATAGATAGAACTACTGTCCCTGACTCCTCAAAATCAATCTATACAGACATGATGATCAACAGCTACTTAAATACTGCGAAGCTTTATATCGAGGCTAATCCAGAAATATCACAGGAAGACTTAGTTGCTATGGTGAAAAAGGACATGGATATACAAACCAAGGTAGAAATTCAATCATTTGGTGTAGCACAAAAGGAAAATAACAGTTTGAATACCTATTTTAACTTTCTAGCTTACTTTTTCTTAAGTTCACTTGTACTTGCAGTAAGTACTATAATGCTTATATTTAACAAAAAGAATGTAAAGAGAAGAAACTTATGCTCTCCTATTAAACAGTCTCATATAAATATTCAATTGCTATTTGGAAATATTGTTTTTACACTTTTTTGTTGGCTATTGATGTTAGTTTTTAGCTTCACTCTGTACGGAAATCAATTGTTCACCCAAAACGCATTATTGTTTATGATTAATTCATTGGTATTTGCATTTACAGCGCTGAGTATAAGCTTCCTTGCAAGCATATGCATCAAAAATGATAATATGCAATCTGCCGTTTCAAATGTGCTTTCTCTGGGCTTGTGTTTCTTAAGCGGAGTATTCGTACCTCAAAGCCTGCTTAGCGATAAAGTTCTCATGGTAGCAAGCTTTAATCCAACCTACTGGTATGTTAAGGCAAACAACTCAATCGGTATGCTTTCAAACTTTAGTTGGGAGAATATCATGCCCGTCGTAAATGCTATGGCAATTCAGCTCGGTTTTGCTATTGCAATACTAGCCATTGCTTTAGTTATTGGTAAAAGAAGACCTCGTGAGAACTAGAATCAGTAGAGGTAATAAACATTAGTATGTAGAGATAATAAACATTAGTATATAGAGGTAATAACCATTAGTACAATAAATGAGAGTAGTAATAAAAAAATAACCCTTGATGTCCAAATTATATTGGCTCAAGGGTATTTTTTGTATTGTTTGTATTCATGCTTTTATTGGTCTGATGGCACAAAGCCAAAATAGTTTAGTATTCCTCTGTAAATGGCATATGCGAACCCATATTGATCATCTCTCAGCTTTTCTGCATCCTGAGCGTTTGTTATATATGCAAGCTCCACTAGAAGCGATGGCATGGTAGTGTTTCGCAGAACGTAGAGGGAACTGTTGACACGCATGCCGTTATCCTTAGTACCCACTCTGTTTACAATAGAAGCCAATATCTTCTCGCCCATAAAGTAACCCTGTGTATATTGACTAAAGGTGTATACCTCAGTACCGTTAATTGCAGGATTTACATTTGCATTACAATGAATACTTATAAAATAGTCTGCAGGCCAACTATTTGCCATCATAACTCTCTCCCTCAAGCTGGTAGTGTTATTGAAGCCCAAAACCTCCTCGGGTGAATTTCTAGATGTTCTTACGTCAAATCGTGGGTCTTCTCTTAAGAGGTCTGCAAGATATGCCCCTACATTATATGTTATATCCTGCTCTCTTAAGCCAAAGCCTTCTGCACCGGCATTTACCCCCTGAGGGTTATGCCCCTGGTCAACAAATATTCTTATAGCCATAAATTACTCCAGTAATATAGTATTATATAATATAATATTTTATGAAAATCATTATGGTTACAAAATACCAAACAAATTTAAATTATGTTATAAACCATCGCATAAATTCCATTATGAAGATAGTATGTCTGTTATCAAAAAGGCGAAAAAGAAGAGGCAGCCAATTAGCTACCTCTTTCTAATATTCTCTTAGCTCTTTCTACTTCTTCAGCAGTAGGTGAAGGAACTCCCTCTAGAGGGTATTCTTGATTTAACTTCTCCCATTTTACCTTACCCATTGAGTGGTAGGGTAGTACCTCAATTTTTTTGATATTCTTGAATTGCTTTAGAAACTGATGAGCGCTGAGCAAATCTTCTTGACTGTCGGTATAACCTGGTACTAACACATATCTTATCCAGACAGGTTTATTTATCTCAGCAAGATACCGATAAAACCTTTTTATCTTGTTGCTTTTTACACCCGTAAGGTCCTCATGTTTTTTATCATCAGCTTGCTTAAAGTCAAGCAAAACAAGGTCTGTAAGCTCAATAACGTCCTTGACATGATCGTATTCTACATATCCTGAGGTATCAACAGCAGTATGAATACCATTGTGCTTGCACAGAGTAAAAAGCTGCTTGACAAACTCCGGTTGTATCAATGGCTCGCCACCACTTACAGTAACGCCTCCATTAGAGGTACTTAAAAACACCTTGTATTTAAGTATCTCCTCCATAACCTCTGAAGGTGTATATAACTTCGCGCCCTCTGAACTCCATGTATCCCTATTGTGACAATACTTACACCTTAATGGGCATCCCTTTAGAAAAACTACAAATCTTATTCCTGGTCCATCCACTGTTCCAAAGGTTTCAAATGAATGAACTCTTCCTTGTACTTCCATATTCGAACCTTCTTTTCTAATTATTACTCGCCATTGCTGTCTTGCATCATAAAAAACTATTAAAAAGTGCCCATGCTACAATACATTTATGCAAATAATATTAAGCCTCACCTAATACTATTATACACTTTCGTGAATTGTTCTGTTAATAACATCAATCTGTTGTTCCCTTGTCAGCTTAATAAAGTTTACTGCATAGCCGGATACTCTTATAGTCAACTGCGGATACTTTTCAGGGTGCTCCATAGCATCCAATAAAGTCTCTCTTTCAAAAACATTGATATTGATATGATGACCGCCTTCTTTGAAGTAAGAATCAAGCATAGCTGTAAGGTTATTGATTCTATCCTCTTCACTCTTACCAATAGCTTTTGGAACAATTGAGAAGGTATATGAAATACCGTCCTGAGCGAACTGGTAAGGAAGCTTTGCTATAGATTTTAATACAGCCAAAGCACCGTTAGTATCTCTTCCATGCATTGGATTTGCACCTGGCCCAAATGGTTCACCTGCTTTTCTTCCATCAGGTGTATTTCCAGTCTTGGCACCATATACAACATTTGAAGTTATTGTGAGTATGGAAAGCGTTGGAACTGCATTTCTGTAAGTTCTCTGCTTCTCAAGCTTTTCCATAAATCTCTTCACTAACATTACGGCAATGTTGTCAACTCTATCATCGTTGTTACCGAACTTTGGATAATCGCCTTCGATATCATAGTCAACTGCAAGGCCTTCTTCGTTTCTTATAACCTTAACCTTTGCATATTTTATTGCACTTAACGCATCGGCTACTACAGAAAGTCCGGCAATACCGCAAGCCATCGTTCTGAGTATATCCTTATCATGAAGCGCCATCTGAATTCTCTCATAAGCGTACTTATCATGCATATAGTGGATAATGTTCAAGGTGTTCATATAAAGCTTTGCTACCCAATCAAGTACCACATTAAATTTCTTCATTACATCATCATAGTTAAGATATTCAGTATTAACAGGGGAGAACAATGGACCTACCTGAACACCTGATTTTTCATCTTTTCCACCATTAATAGCATATAGAAGGGCCTTCGCCATGTTACAACGCGCACCGAAGAACTGCATCTGCTTACCTATTCTCATTGCAGATACGCAGCAGGCAATACCGTAGTCATCCCCCCAGTAGTAACGCATTATATCATCACTTTCATATTGAATGGAGCTGGTCTTGATTGATGCATATGAACAGAACTTCTTGAAGCCTTCAGGCAAGTGAACTGACCACAATACGGTCATATTTGGTTCAGGTGCTGGGCCTAAATTGAACAAAGTATAAAGCATTCTGAAAGAAGACTTTGTTATGAGGGTT
>JAEZFR010000543.1 GCA_023417285.1 Bacillota bacterium | reverse complement strand
CGAAATAAATATTGAAGTGCCTAGAGAAAAAGGGCATGGAGACTTTTCAACCAACGTTGCAATGCAGGTAACAAAGCTTGCAAGGAAGGCACCACGCATGGTTGCAGAGACAATCATCAAAAACATTGATACTGCTAATACCTATATAGAGAGTATAGAATGTGCAGGTCCTGGCTTTATTAACTTTAAGCTGAGCAACCAATACTTATTTGATGCACTTAAGATTATCAAGGAAGAGAAAGAAGACTACGGAAAGATTAACATTGGAAATGGCAAAAAGGTTATGGTTGAGTTTGTCAGTGCAAACCCAACAGGCCCACTACACATGGGAAATGCCAGAGGTGGAGCTTTAGGAGATTGCATAGCTAGTGTACTATCAGCAGCTGGCTATGATGTAACTCGTGAATTTCTTATAAATGATGCCGGAAATCAGATAGAAAAGTTCGGTATTTCCCTAGAGGCTAGATATATTCAGATTATAAAGGGTGAGGACGCTGTAGAATTCCCTGAAGACGGTTATCATGGCGAGGACATTGCTGAGCATATGAAGGACTTTGCTGCTATACATGGCGATAAGTATATCGATGTAGAGCCAGAAGAAAGAAGAAAGGTATTTGTAGACTTTGCACTTCCGCGAAACATAGATAGAATCAAGGAAGGTCTTGCAAGCTATGGCATAAACTTTGACGTTTGGTTCTCTGAACAGACACTTCACAAGTCCGGTGAGATTGCCGATACTATTGAGCTTCTCAAGAAGAATAACTGTACAGTTGAGAAGGATGGAGCACTTTGGATTAAGGGCGAGGTTATAGGCTGTGAGAAGGACGAAGTGCTTGTTAGAAATAACGGTATCCCAACCTATTTTGCTGCGGACATAGCATACCATAGAAACAAATTTGAAACACGAGGCTTCGATTGGGGCATTAACCTTTGGGGTGCTGACCACCACGGGCACGTTGCTAGAATGAAGGGTGCAATGGCTGCTATAGGTATTAATCCTGAAAGGCTAGACGTTGTACTATTCCAGTTAGTTCGTTTGTATAGAAATGGTGAGATTGCCAGAATGTCAAAGAGAACAGGAAAGTCTATTTCACTTATGGACCTGATAGAAGAGGTAGGAAGAGATGGGGTTCGCTTCTTCTTTAATACCAAGGCTTCGGGCAGTCATTTGGACTTTGACCTTGACTTAGCTGTTAAGCAGTCAAATGAAAACCCTGTTTTCTATGTTCAATATGCTCATGCTAGAATATGTAGCATGCTTAAGCTGATTGAAAGTGAAGGAACACTGGTACCTGATGTGAATACAGTTGATTTGAGCTGCTTAAAATCAGACGAAGAGACTGACCTCATCAGAAAGCTTTCAGAGTACCCTGACGAGATAAGAATATCTGCAGAAACTTTAGAGCCAAGCAGATTAACGAGATATGTGCAGGATGTAGCTGCCGCTTTCCATTCCTTCTACAATGCATGCCATGTAAGAGGTGAAGAGGAGGCAATTATGAAAGCAAGACTTGTATTGGTTGATTGTACAAGAATTGTTATTAATAATGTGCTCACACTACTCAGCATTAGTGCTCCTGAAAAGATGTAATTATACTGCACAAAAGATAGTATATGTATGGCGCAAGATAGTATATGGATAGCGTAAGATTGCATATATGGCGTAAGATGTTATATATGTGGCCTAAGATGGTATATATACGAAGAAATGTTATGTACAATAAAATCAAAATGCTTAAATTTACCCAAGTTAACAGCATGATAAAGAGTGAACTGTAATATAACTTTAATAAAATAAAAGCCTCAAAATGCCGATATACAATTTAGTCATAGTATGTCGGCATTTGTTTAGGTTTAGTAAAGTGTAAGTATATAACCGTACCCGAGATACTACTTGTGCTTTTGATGTGCTAAAAACACTCAAGAATAAGGGGAATTATACAATGAAACTATTCAGGATTTTTAAACGTTCGAAAACCAAAGCTATATCAATGTTACTTATTGCAGCACTCCTTCCGCAAACATTGACCATTAATGCCGCTGTTACTAATGAAACAGTAGACAAGACATTTACAGGCTCACCTAATGCCACCGCAATTATTAATAATCTCAAATATAGAGACATCGCAAACTATACATACAACCTTAAGGATGCCATATATCAAAATGGTGCACTTGATTTGTTAAAGGGTTTTGGGAGCACAAACTTCAACAAAAACGGCACTATTTCCAACCAAATGGCATTATATCTATGTTATATGGCGGCTAACAGGGCTCAGGACATTCAGACCCAGGGGCAGGCGCTTAACAATGCCCGTGCTGTGAAAAAGACTGATTACCAGCAGGTGCTATATGATGGAAGTTTACAACTTGCTGCAAACGAGGGACTCATTACCGCACAGCAATTTGCTGATGCTATGAATGAAGACCAGGCAAGCCTTGAAGCTGGATCTTTCTATAGAAGTGCCAATGTTCAGAGACAACAATTTGCAACCTGGTTGGCAAAGACCTTATTATTGTCGCCTGCATATGACCAGCAGGAAATCTACAACAATTTCACTGACTGGAGAAGTGCCCTGCCCGAAAATATTCCGTACATAGAAGCTATCCTTCAAAACAATATTATGAGCGGAAATGGCAATGGCAGATTTGGACCTACTCAAACAGTTACAAGGGAACAGGCGGTAACAATACTCAAGAATGCAGAAAATATTATTCTACCTATCAAAAAAATGGAGAAACGTACTGCGACGGTAGAAGATATTAAAATAACACAGGACAGCACAAAGGGTTATAAATCAGATTATCTCAATATATTCGTGAGAAACTCGGATGGATTGCTTGACAAGATTATGACAGAAGCACGTTATCAGCTACCTTCCAACAATACCAATGAGATGAACAATACGGCCAAGGTAACTTATTCTACAAATATACCTGTATTCAGAAATGGAACCATAAATAATGCCTCTGCACTCAAAAAAGGAGATAGAATTGAGTATATCGCCGGTGTTGAAGATAGTATTGTGCGATACGTCCGTGTTTTGTCAAACACGGGAGAGATCAGCTATGTAGCTGCTAGAGTAAATAGTATAAATACAAATTCTAGAACGCTTAATGTCACACCAATGAAACAGTCTATCAAGTACCCAACAGATGATGTTTCGGAGCCAGACTATCAGACATATCCAAGCGGAGGACAAGTCTACAGAAACTATACCTACAGCAATAGTGTGGTATATGCTGTCAGCAAGGCACCTTTGAATATCAGTGATATCAAGCCACCTGAGAGCATAGCAATCCTTGGCATACGCAACAATATTATTGTCGAGGTTCAGCCTATAACTGTACTTAAACAGCGTCAGCAGGGCTTGATACCAGGAATTGTGGAGGAAAATAATCCATCGTTGGGTTACATAACACTCTATAATGGTGATGCAAACACAAATAATGCATTGGAATTGTCATCGCTTAGGACTTTTAACTATGCTGACCCAAATGCAATCTCTGTAAATAAGAACTTTGAACCCGCAGACATTGATGACATTGAAGCAGGGGACACAGTATTTATAAGGCTAGATGATGATGGACAGGTGGAATCTATTAACTGTGTGACCAACTATTCTGTTAAATACGGAAAAGTAATATCCCAAAGAATAGGCTCAATAACTGTGCAGTTAGAGAATGGAAAGCAGCAGAGCTACTCAACAGATACTGCAAGTATTATAAAAGATGGAAAGCTTGTTAAACTGTCGGCTCTCAAGGAGGGAGACAGGGTTAAGCTTCTGATAAACGAGACACCAAACCTTATTAGTCTCAAGGAGATGACAATAGAGGGTGATGAAAGACTTGCTTCAAACATATATAAGGGTAATTTCTTGAGACTTGATAATATATCAAATAAAATTGTGCTATCCGACCCTTGGGTGCTGAGAAAGGGTAACTGGGAGAAGGAGCAAATGGCCTTCTCTGAAATCGAAATAGCAAGAGATTTGAAGCTGTACTTTGACGGCAAGGAATTATCAAAAAAGGCAGTTGGATATATGAAGGATTCTCCAATTTATATTGGGGGACAAAAGGAGTACGGAAATACCGAGCTAGCAGTAATTGCGTCATTTGTGGCCCCTGAAGACAAGGAAGTTACCTATGATGAGGCAGTTTATTCATCAACTCCGGCAGCGGGTAAGTTTACACTGGATAAATCTCTTGCCCAGATAATGTATAATGCAGGCTCTATAATTATAAAGAACGGAAGATATGTCGGAGGAAACAGTATAGCTCAAAATGATAGTGCATATGTCGTTGCAAACAGAGATTCTTCTTCAGGAGCGCTAAATGCCAGTGTTGTTTCTGTTGAACAGCGTGCAGGAGTACTACCTGTACAGCTGATAAGAGGAAGAATTAGCGATATTGACCCATACAAGGGTGTAACGCTCATGTCCTTCTCAACCTATAACGGTCTTGAATGGACCTTCTCTAATACACCAAAGACACTGACCTTGACTGCCGATACTAGAATTATTGACACCGATGGAATTATAGGACAGGGAAGCTTTATAGATTATGGGCCATCAACTTATATGGACAGAACTATCTACATA
>JAEZFR010000523.1 GCA_023417285.1 Bacillota bacterium | reverse complement strand
CATTAACACCTAGTACTGGAGCACCTGGAACCTCATCTGGATCTATCTTTTTCTTAAAACCTTTAAAAGTAGGCTTTATGAGTTGGTAACATATTTTGGTAATAATATTTGCTGTAAATATATCTTTCAATTCTGACACAAAGAATGCACCTGCACCCTCATATGTTTTGAGTGCAATATTTCCCACAAAGCCATCACTGACAACAACATCAGCTACTCCCTTTGGGATTCCATTGCCTTCAACATTTCCAATAAAATTAATCTCATCAGACTCTTCTAGTGTTGCAAAGGCCTGCTTTATTGAATCATTTCCTTTTTTATCTTCTGAACCAACATTCAAAAGACCAACCTTAGGTCTGTCAAAACCATACAATAGCTTCATATACAATGAACCCATTTGTGCAAACTGCAAATAGTTTATCGGACGACATACTGTATTCATTCCAGCATCAATGATCAAGGTCATGCCCTTTCTACTAGGAACAAGTGCCGGCAGTGACGGTCTGTCTATACCTTTAATTCTACCGACTATCAGTAGTGCACCCGTCATAAGAGCACCAGTATTTCCAGCAGAAATAAAAGCGTCCACCTTTTTTTCCTTTAGCATTCTGAGTCCAACTACCATAGAAGAATCCTTTTTGCCTCTAATAGCTTTTGTAGGAACATCTTCACCTGTAATTATCTCAGACGCATGTACTATGCTGATTCTAGAAACATCAAATTTCTTTGTTGCAAGTATACTTTGTATTGTATCACTATTACCCACTAGGGTTATGTTAAAGCCTTCCTTCTTATTTAAAGCTTCAATGCAACCATCAACAATTGCCTTAGGTGCATTGTCGCCTCCCATTGCATCGACGAGTATATTCATAGTTTCACGCTCCATTTTATTCTTCCTTTGATTTAATGTTAGTTTTATCTATAGAGACAAGTATAAACTTACCTCTAAAAACTTCAACATTTTTTTCATAAATTTTGACCCAAACTATAAATCTACTACCCTTTTTTTGCCTAACCTCAGCTTTTGCTATTATCTTAGCTCCTGCATACACAGGTATTTTGTACTTGATACTAGCGACACCGACAAGTGCCACATGTGCATCAATAACGGCAATAGCAAGGGTTTCAGCTAGTGAATAAATAAAATGTCCTCTAACTATTTGTGTTTTTTCAAATGCCATAGCACTGTTTGTCTCCATAAGCGATATAGCACTCTGCCCAAGATTCAGATCGATAAGTTCTCCAATAAATTCCTTGCTTTCGAGAGATTTTAACTTGTCGTGACTGTTCTCAGCCACCGTCTTAATTCTTTCTCTAAGCTCAGGTATTTGAAGCTCAAGTCTATCTAATCTTATTGTTGGTACACTACACTTGAAAAAATCAGCCAACTCCTCGTCGGTTAAAAACGGATCATATTTAATTTTTTCAAGCAGAATTTTCTGTCGTTGTTTTTTGTACAATGACGGCCTGCTCACAATGTACCACCTCATTTAGATTATAATTATTACCAGATACTAAGTGTTGATAACAAGAGTATAACGTATTTTTTTTATTATTGCAACTATTTTCCTAAATAAATTAAACACAAATACAAATTGGGCTCTGCTAATCGAATTATTTCCCCTGCAAAAAAGGACACTCAAAAGGGACACTCAAAGTTGAGTATCCCAAAATTTTGTTCATATATTCATATTTATATTTCTTCCGGCTTAATAAGCTTTATATTTCGAACAAAGAAATCAATACCAGAGTAGATTGTCACAACTACAGCAACAAACATAAGGTATACATCTACCGGTATATCTGTAAACAAGGAAAATGGGAAATTATTAAGAAGTGCAACAGATACCGCTATTGTTTGACATACCATCTTGATCTTTCCTGATGTGTTAGCAGCAACAACCTGACCTTCTCCTGCAGCAACTAATCTTAAACCGGTAACCAAAAGCTCTCTTGATATAATAATCATTGCAGCCCAGCTAGTTACAACATCTCTTTGAACTAGAGCAATCAATGCAGCAGTGATTAATAGTTTATCTGCAATTGGGTCAAGGAATTTACCAAAAGCAGTTACCTGCTTTCTTTTTCTTGCAATATACCCGTCCACCCCATCAGTACTAGCAGCTAAAATAAACAATACAGCTGCAATATAGTTACCATATTCAGATATGAATTTATTTATAGCTAACATCTCTTCTTTCATAAATGCAAATAGAGAAAAATTTACTGTCGCATCAGGAATGGGTACCAGAAATATCATAAATATCGGTACAAGTATTATTCTAGAAATTGTAATCTTATTTGGCAAATTCATTGGTTACCTCTCCTATCAAATCATAATCCTCTGCATTTAATATCTTAACGTCTACAAATGTTCCAATATCTAATGGTTCAGGACTAGTAAAATATATAATCCCATCAATGTCCGGGGCCTCAAACTGAGTTCTACCAAAATAGAATATACCATCGTCAGCAATGCCCTCTACTATAGCTTTGTACGTATTACCCAACCGCAGCATATTCTTTTTTGTGCTTACTTCATTTTGTAGTGCAAGCAGTTGTTTTTGCCTTTTTAGCTTAATATGCTTTTTTATCTGATTTTTCATTTTATAAGCAGGTGTACCTTCTTCCTTTGAATAAGTAAACACACCTAACCTATCAAATTCAAATTGCTCTACAAATTCTTTTAGTTCTTCAAAGTCTTGTTCTGTTTCTCCAGGGAAACCTACAATCAATGACGTACGAATAGCTATTTCAGGTATTCTCTGCTTAAGCTTGTTTAGAATATCTCTCGTTTGCTCAGCAGTTCCCCTTCTTCCCATAGTTTTGAGAATGTTGTCCGATGCATGCTGTATTGGTATATCTATATATTTACAAACCTTTTTGTTATTTGCCATTTCATTGATAAGGTCATCTGTAATCTCTTCTGGGTAACAATATAAAAGCCTTATCCACTCTATTCCATCAATCTTGGATATTTCTCGGATCAATTCCGGCAGTTTCTTCTCACCATATAAATCAACTCCGTACCGAGTGGTATCTTGCGCAACAAGAATTAATTCCTTTGTGCCATTATTAGCTAGTATATTTGCTTCTTTGATGAGAGATTCCATCTTTCTGCTTCTGTACTTACCTCTTAGCGAAGGTATTATGCAATAAGTGCAATAATTGTCACACCCTTCTGCAATTTTCAAATAGGTAGTATGCTTCTGCGTGGATGTAACTCTTTCCTCATCAAGATAGTCTGTTTCATCTAACTTGCCGTAGAGTACAGTTTTCTCTCCATTATACGCTTTGTTTATTACCTCAGCAATATCCTTATAATTACCCGTTCCTAGCACAGCATCCACCTCAGGAATCAACTCAAGGATCTTCTCCCTGTAGCGTTCTGCCATACAACCGGTAACGATAAGTACTTCGCAACCCTTTTCCTTTTCCTTGGCCATTTCCAAAATGGTATTGATGGACTCCTGCTGAGCTGACTCTATAAACCCGCAAGTATTGACTATAAGCACGTCAGCGTTCTCTTTATCATTAACTATTTCGTACTGTGCTCCTTTTAGCAAACCTAACATTATCTCACTATCAACCAGGTTTTTGGGGCACCCCAACGAAATAACTCCTATTCTTTTGTTCAAAATATACACCTCATATAATTACTTTTAACTATATTTTACTCAAATTTCCTATCTTTACAAAGCTAATTTTTGTATAAATAATTTACTCTATAGTAAATATTATTTTATATTTTATCTTTTATCTATCTTTATCTTTTATCTATCTTTATCTTTTACCTATAATAATCTACATACATAATTTTACTCGTAATCTTAAGTTTAAAAACCTCAATAAAAATTATTTAATAATCGCGCAATAATGTCAATATCTTTCACACAAATTACAAAAATTTTCACTATAAAATGAATAAAAGTATATATTTTAAAGTTATTATTTTCTATATTAAGTAATTTTAGTTTATAAATATAAATTCTTCTATATCATAAAAATCTGTATCATGAAAATCTATATCTTAAAAATCTATACCTTAAAATTCTATACCTTAAAATTCTATATCACTTGTACTATAGTTAAATATAATATTTAATCTTCTGCTGACGTTTTACATTCAACGAACTTCTCTACCGCAGAAGCAATTTGAGAATATTCAAAACCTCTTGCTGCTAAAAAGTTCTTCATTTTGATAATAAGTTTATCATCAAAATCAGTATATTTGGAATACTTCTTTATAAGAAGTGTGTAGGC
>JAEZFR010000497.1 GCA_023417285.1 Bacillota bacterium | reverse complement strand
CTAATTTGAACAAGTGTGGAGAGTAAACTATGATTCGGTTTGGACCATCAGGCAATTCGGAAAGCTTCTATGAACAGGGGTATAAGTCATCTGCTCAAATGCCAGCATGGCTAAAAGGAATGGGTCTGGAGGCATATGAGTATTCCTGCTCAAAGGGAGTGAAGATTGGAGAAGCAACTGCAAAAGAAATTGGTCAGCAGGCTTCTGAGAATGGTATTTTCTTGAGTATTCATGCTCCATATTATATAAGCATGTCAAGCGAGGATGAGCAGAAGAGAGCAAATTCTATTAAATATGTGATGGATACCCTTAGAGTCGCGAAGTGGATGGGTGCAAAAAGAATAGTTATCCATACAGGGTCATGTAGTAAGGTGGACAGAAAGTGGGCACTTCAGACGGCTATTGGGGTGTTGACCGATACAGTTAAAATTGCTGATGAATCGGGATATGGGGATATTACCTTATGTCCTGAGGTTTTGGGTAAGCACAATCAGCTTGGAACACTAGAAGAAATTATAGAGATGTGCAAAATAGATGAAAGACTTATCCCTTGTGTGGATTTGGGGCATGTTCATGCCCGTGGTCTGGGAATTCTCAACAGTGAAGAGGATTTTGCGGCTGTCATGGATATAGTAGAAAATGAGTTGGGTAAAGAGAGAGCGAAAGTGTTGCACATTCATTTTAGCAGGATTGAATTCTCAAAGGGTGGAGAAAAGAAGCACTGGACATATGCAGACACTCAGTTTGGCCCGGAATTTTCTCATTTTGCACCAATATTGGTCAAGAGAAAAATGGAGCCCGTCATTATCTGTGAATCTAGAGGTATGATGGCAGAGGATGCATTGACCTTTAAAAGGATTTATAACGACTTTCTGAATAAGTTAGGTTGAGTTTAAAGAGAACTATATTCAAAGAGCATTATTTAAGGTAAATTGTAATTAAGCTTTCTTTGTAGGCAAGCAAAATGAGGGGTGTTAAAATGAAAAAGATTTTGATTATTAATGGTCCCAACCTGAATTTATTGGGAACTAGAGAGCCGACTATATACGGGAGTGAAACACTGTTGGATATAGCAAAGGCAGTGGAGGTCAAGTCCATGCAGCTTGGGCTTGAAACAGATTTTGTACAATCAAACCATGAAGGAGAGATTATTGAAAAAATTCATGCTGCACGAGGTGTTTATGAGACAATAATCATTAATGCTGGTGCATATACTCACTATAGCATTGCTATTAGGGATGCAATTTCAGCATGTGAAATACCTACTATCGAAATACATCTTTCTAATATTCATGCAAGAGAAGAGTTTCGGCATAAGTCAGTAATAGCAGCCGTTTGCAAAGGCCAGATATGCGGTTTTGGCAAGAACAGCTATTTATTGGCGCTCCAAGCTGCTGCTGAAATGTAGTGGAACAAGTAGTTCATTAAAGATTTGGGAGGCAGTAATGTTTAGCAACGAGATTTTAAATAACAGATTAGAAGCAGTTAGAACAAAAATAAAGGGAAATAACCTGGATGCGGTGTTTATTACAAAAAGGGAGAATTATCTATATGTTTCCGGGTTCACCGGCACTTCAGCATTCTTGCTTATTACCAACGATAAGGCATATCTATTAACAGACTTCAGATATGTTGAACAAGCTGCTATGCAAGCTCCTCAATTTGAGATAGTAGAGTACAAAAAGAGCCTTGTAGATACTATTAAAGAGCTCTTAACCAAGGAAAAAATACAGAGGCTCGGATTTGAAGACCAAAATGTAAATTATGCAACATATAGTTCCTACAAAAAGGCCTGGATTAATGTAGAACTTATCGGTATTGGAAGTATGGTAGAATCGCTCAGAGCAATAAAGGATGAGGAAGAAATTGCACTGATAAATAAGGCTGTTGAAATTGCAGACGCTGCATTTCAACACGTTATTGGCATTATAAAGCCCGGAATTACAGAGCTGGATGTAGCTGCAGAGCTTGAATATAAAATGAGGAAACTAGGTGCATCAGGAGGCTCCTTTGATGCTATAGTGGCTTCAGGACTAAGATCATCAATGCCTCATGGCATTGCTTCTGACAAAAAGCTAGAACTTGGAGACCCTATTACCATAGATTTTGGAGCAACTTATTCAAATTACTGTTCAGATATGACCAGAACGGTTTTTTTGGGTCAGCCAAGTTCTGAAATGCTTAAAATATATAATACTGTCCTCAAGGCGCAAATGGAATCATCAGCAGGTGCAGTCGCTGGTTTGACAGGAAAGCAGGTGGACAAAATTGCAAGGGATATTATATATGGTTCGGGCTATGAAGGCAAATTCGGGCATGGTCTAGGCCACGGTGTTGGACTAGAAGTTCATGAATACCCCAGACTATCTTTCGCTGCTGAAAATCTCGTAGAGAACAATATGGCTGTCACTATAGAACCAGGTATTTATGTAGAAGGATTAGGTGGAGTAAGAATAGAGGATATAATAATTATTAATAATAGTAAGCCGTTAACTTTAACTAAATCGTCAAAGCATATTATTATTATATAATAGATATAATTTTTACTTAATGACAAATAATAAGTTTGGGCTTGATTTAATGTGTTTGAAACCATGAAAATTTTAGTGTACAGAATTATATGATTTTAGACATTGTTGAAAATTTTTCTTGCCTAATGTATAATTATATTTTAATATTATTTAGGACGCATGTAATGTTTTATTTTTTATGTTCTTTAATTGTATAAGAATAGATTTTATTTATGGAGGTAAAATATGATAGTTGCTGGTGATTTTAGGAAAGGTGTAACGTTTGAATATGACGGAAATATCTTTCAGGTAGTTGAATTTCAACACGTTAAGCCAGGTAAAGGGGCTGCATTCGTAAGAACAAAGCTCAAGAATGTAGTTACAGGTGCTACCGTTGAAAGAACTTTCAACCCTACGGACAAAATGCCAAAGGCTCACATTGAAAGAAAGGATATGCAGTACCTTTACAATGATGGGGATTTGTTTCATTTCATGGATGTTGAAACTTTCGAACAAATGCCGATAAGCAAGGATACAGTTGGAGATGCACTTGCTTTAGTTAAGGAAAATGAAACAGTTAGAATTCTTTCACATAAAGGAAACGTTTTTGGCATAGAACCTCCAACATTTGTTGAATTGGAAGTTGTTGAGACAGATCCAGGTTTCAAGGGTGATACTGCAACTGGTGCTACAAAGCCAGCAACAGTTGAAACAGGAGCAGTAATAAAGGTTCCACTTTTTGTAGATAAAGGTGATAAGATTAGAATAGATACTAGAACTGGTGAATACATGGAAAGAGTAAAATAAAATATTTTGACCATGATGGTACAAAAGGAGGATTTAACATGAGCTATATTAGTGAACGCGTAGCCTATATTAAAGGCTTGGCAGAAGGTATGAAGGTTGATGACTCAACCAATGAGGGTAAGCTACTTACTGCAATAATTGACGTATTGGAGGATGTTGCTCTAGCACTTGCAGACCAAGAAGAAATTCAGGATGAAATGAGCCAGCAGGTTGATGCAATAGACGAGGACCTAGCTGACATTGAAAAGCTTATTTATGATGAAGATTTTGAAGATGAAGATGGTATTGAGTTTGAAGAAGTTGAATGCCCATACTGCGGAGAGGCTATTGAGGTAGACATAGAGATGTTGGACGAAGATGCAGAAGCTATCGAGTGTCCTCATTGCCATAAGAAAATCGCCGTAGACTGGGATTGTGACTGCGATGAAGGTTGCGGTTGCGGTTGTGGATGCGAAGACGACGATAAGTAAGAGTTATCATTAAAATGAAAAAGGTTGTGGTTTAATAAACCATAGCCTTTTTATTTTTTTAGAATATAGGAATTTATAAGTTTTAGAGTGTTACAGAAGTGTTGGTAATGCTGAGATTGA
>JAEZFR010000427.1 GCA_023417285.1 Bacillota bacterium | reverse complement strand
CCCCAGTACTGCATATTTGACCACACACGAATCTATTTGAGACTTTTCATAAAAAACATTCCCAAAAATTATTAGAAAAAATAATATAAAAAACATTACTGGAAATACAATGGTTGCCTCGATAATTACAAGGCCCTTATCACTTTTGAAAGGTTTCATATTGGTAACCTCTAAATAATTTTTCTTTTCTCATCTTATATCTAACTTGATCAGTATCAAAAGCGGGTTTTGGCCCGCTTTTGATACTATATCTTATCAAGTTAGCCTTTATTCGTAATTGCGTTTTTACCTTCTCCCTCAAGAGTAGTAAACAACGTAGTAAGAAGACCTTTAACTTGATTTTTAAAAACAACTGCCAAAATTATAGCTATTCCTATCAAAACAACAATAGCTATAATATTTACCTCTCCCTTTTCATTAGACAATGCACTGCCTAGTTTAGCCCTTACATATGTAGCCATAACCTGTATATATGTCATATTTTCACCTCCTCTCAATATTTTTGATTATTTTTATATGCCTAAATTTGTAAATATAGGAACCACAATCATGATAAGAATACCGATAAACATTATACACATTGGTAGAAGTAGCTTACTGGCCGCTTTTTCACCCTGCCGCTTAACATTTTGTTTCCTATTTCCCCAAACCTCCTTACTCTGTTCCTGAAGTATAATAGACAACTCACTATTGCCCTTTGTAACACCCTGTATCAGAGAAGAAGTAAGTTTTTTTATTTCTGGTATCATACATCGATTACCAAACTGGTGAAGTGCATCCACTTCAGCCATACCATTGTTCATCTGGTCAACAGAAAACCTCATTTCCGTATATAAAGCACTAGAATCTCCATCCTGTGCAACGCTTTCCCATGCCTCTTTCAGTATCATGCCAGCATTAGTCAGTAGTGCCAGCTTTGAAACTACCTCCGTGAAATCATGTAACATCTCATCTGATCTCTTATGTATCTTCTTACTAGGCATACTCCCATAGTAATAGTAAGCAAGTCCAGAAAACATGACAACTATAAGTAGTACAGCTACCTCACCTGATAATCCATAAAAAACAAAGGAAAATACAAATAGAGTCATTGCTAAGGTCAACTTTTGTGCATGAGTAACCCTCAGATAGTATTCAGCATATTTTTCACCGTAAAGAATTTCAATTTCATTTCTCAGCTGTCTGTCGCCCTTTGACTTATACCTATATTTGAATGTCTCTAGCACAGCATAGCCTGTTCCATATATTTCCTTGAGAGGATAATCCTTTTCTGTCAAGCTGTCGAATAGTGAGGTATACTTGTTTCCCAATAAGAAAAAAACTAGCCATACCAATAGTGAAAAGGTTCCTATTGACATTATCACTATATTTGATAAAGATAAGTGCATATTCTCCCCCTCTAAACTTTAATATTCAGTATTTGCTTGCCTACATAATATGCAAGCAAAAACATCCCAACAGCAATGGTTGTAGAAATTACTCCTGTTACCGAGGTGAATTTACTGCCAAACTCAGGACTCATCATCTTTATCATTGCTACAATACCTATAGGCATAAATATCATAATAGTTTGCTCCATTTTATTGGAAGCCACTACCGTTTCAATGTCCTCAACAATATCCATCTTATCCTTCAGGATATCATTGGTATTACGTATAATATCCTTTATATTTCCGCCTTTTCTATAGCTGATTTTAAATACATTGGCAAAACTCCGTATATCATCTATACCGCTCCTTACTCCAAAATCCCAAAGTAATTCTTCTATGGGAATATTGTTTTGTACCCCTGTATTTATCAGCTTAATTTCACTAATAATATACGCTTCCTCAGGGTATTGAACAATTAAGTCCTCATAGGTAGCAATAAAGGAATCATTGACATTTTTGCCCGCCCCCAATGATGTTGTAAGTGCTTCAAGCATATCCCTAAATTGCCTCTTTAGATTTTTTATCCTTTTCTCTTTTATTTGATTTACACGAATAGGTAAAAACAATTTGCCTGCTAATATCCCCACAATGCTTGGAATAAAAATATTTAAAAATTTAGTTGTTGAAGTGGCCTGCCCAAATTCGTCCTTCCCAATGCCACCATAGAATAGATACCCTACCGCCGCGCCTACAATAAATGCCAATAGGAAGTATGCTAATTTTTCTAAAAAGGACATGTAGTATACTTTGTAATTCAATGTCTGAGTATTAATTGCAGAAATATAATAAGCTGGTTCTTTTTCTGTCTTACTGTTGTTTTTAACAAATATCCCCATATCACTTCTCCTTATATGTCAACTTTGATTCCTGCCATCTTTAATTTGAAATCATTTATAAGTTTATTATCTGTTCTTTTGAGCATACCTGATACCTTCTCTAAAGTACTGTTTTCATCTTCTTCAAAAACATATAATGGATTTAGTAGAATTCTACCATTCTCATAACCCACTACTTCGGTAATTTCCATTGTCTTTCTAGAATGATCTCTTAACCTTGATAAATGAATAATAATATCAAGTGCGGAAGCAATTTGTTGCCTGATTGCCTCAAGTGGTAAGGCTCCTGAAGCCTGAAGAACCATTGTCTCAAGCCTACTGAGCATGTCTTGTGTAGAATTCGCATGTCCTGTTGATAAAGATCCATCGTGTCCAGTATTCATCGCTTGTAACATATCTAGCGCCTCTCCACCACGCACCTCACCTACAACTATTCTCTCTGGTCTCATACGTAATGAGGATTTTATTAAATCTCTAATAGATATCTCCCCTGCCCCAGAAGAATTGGCCCTTCTTGTTTCCATATTGACCAAGTTCTCTACACCCACTATTTGTAGCTCAGCCGAGTCTTCTATAGTAATAACCCTTTCATCCTTTGGTATATAGTTTGAAAGTGCATTTAAGAAGGTAGTTTTACCTGAGCCTGTTCCACCACAAACAAAAATGTTATATTTTGAACGTACAAAAAGCTCCAACTTATTTGCTATGTCCGCTGTAATTGATCCATACTGTATTAACTTTTCAATGGTCATAGGAGTCTTTGAAAATTTACGTATTGTTATTGTCGGGCCACATAATGCGATAGGGGGCAAAACAACATTTACACGCGAACCATCTGGAAGCCTTGTATCTACTATAGGATTTGCCTGATTTACCTCACGCCCTGCCAGCCCCACTATTCTTTGTATAATATCTTCAAGCCTGCGTTGGCTTTCAAACTTAGTATCCAGCCTGCTAACCCTTCCGCCTTTTTCTATAAATATTCTATCTGTCCCATTAATCATAACCTCTGTAATGGTATCATCCGAAATTATTGAATCTAATAGTCCAAAACCTCGTATTGAGCTATAAAGGTGCTGCGCAATGGCCAACTTAGTTTGGATTGGCAGATACTTATCTGTCAACTTTTTTTGCACTATATCTTCAATTTCTGCCTCAAGCTGAGCATCATCTAATTTACTCAAAGGTAAATTATCTGAAATATACGCCTTTAATTCTTTGATCAGATTTTCGTGTTTTGATAAATCCATATGCTCACCTATCCACTATTTTTTCTAAAAATTCTTTATTCAAAAGCATATCCACAACTTGGCTATACGTTGCATGTTCAAGTCGTGGAGCACCACCTAATATATTAATTCCTTCAATTTTACATGCGATACCAGTCTTATTACTAAATTTATTGTAGACAAGCGCCAACTTAGACAATATATTTATTTCTTGCTGCTGCTCGTAAGTTGCAAGAGCATCATACGCCCTAGAAAGCTTCATATCAGATATCTCTGAACCATCTGAAACCAAAACAATTTTTGAGCTTAGTTTCATAAACTCTATAAATACTTTATCAAATCTAAAACCAGTATCTATTAATATGTAGTGGTAAGTACCAACTAGCCCCAAATGATTTATTAGGGTTCTGATATCCTCGTTAGTAATCTCTGTCATATCTAATGCATTTCTACAAGGGTCATAAAAATATACACCTGTTACATCTTGTTTAACTGTGCTCTCCAATTTTAAACTTAAATTAGATTTTTTACTCTTAACTGCATAAATAACGTCACTAAAATCGAATTGACCTGGTGCACTGAAGATAGCATTTGCACTCCCACATAACTCCATGTTTAGGTAAAGTACATTCTTTCCTCTCTTGGCCAAGTAAATAGCACAAGCAGCAGCAACAGCTGATATCCCAGTTCCACCACTAGCTCCAGTAAATGTAATTACTTTAGAATTATTATTTTCTATACTTATTGATGTTATATCTGCTACATTTTCAGAATATAAGCCCAATACCTCTTTATATATTAGTTCTCCCTTTTGGAATTTGCAGATTGCACGTTGTTCCCTAACGCTTTCAATTCCTGGGGAATCTACAAAATAAGCAAAGCCACACCTCTTTGGGATTTTACTAGTGTCAATATCAAAATTATCACTAGCAATCAATACAT
>JAEZFR010000410.1 GCA_023417285.1 Bacillota bacterium | reverse complement strand
GGCCTATAAACCTATAGAAATATATAGCAATTTTATTGTTGTATTTTTTTACTTCTTGTGCTACAATACACAATACAAACACATTTGTCGATGAATGGCGGACATATTAAGGGTTTTTATAATGATTAACCAACAGTTTATTCATCAAGTATTCAAATGCTGCTACAATTCACATATAATAAAAAATAGTATAAAGTATAGGGGGCATAACCATGGCAAAGTTAAAGGTTGGTATTATTGGCGGAACAGGAATGGTTGGGCAGAGATTTATTTCTCTACTGGATAATCACCCTTGGTTCGAGGTTGTAACTATTGCTGCAAGTGAGAAATCTGCTGGAAAAACATACATTGAAGCTGTAGGTAATAGGTGGAAGTTATCTTCTCCAATGCCAGAAGCAGTTAAGAACATAGTTATAAAAAATGCAACTGAGCAGGTCAAGGAAATCTGTGAAGAAGTGGATTTTGTGTTCTGTGCAGTTGATATGAAAAAAGATGAAATAAAGAAGCTAGAAGAAGTTTATGCTAAGCACGAAACTCCAGTAGTATCCAATAATTCTGCTCATAGATGGACTCCTGACGTTCCTATGCTCATTCCCGAAATAAATGGTGAGCATGTGGCTGTTATTGAAAATCAAAAGCAAAGGCTAGGTACAAAGAATGGCTTTATTACTGTTAAGCCAAACTGTTCCATTCAGAGCTATGTACCGGCTCTTACCCCACTTAGAAAGTACGGAATTAAAAATGTAGTTGCATGCACATATCAGGCAATTTCAGGTGCTGGTAAGAATTTCTCTGATTGGCCTGAAATGATAGATAATGTTATTCCTTACATTGGTGGAGAAGAAGAAAAGAGTGAGCAAGAACCATTAAAGATTTGGGGTACAGTAGATAATGGTGAAATTATTAAGGCTCAGGCTCCACTTATAACTACTCAGTGTATCAGGGTTCCTGTAACAGATGGCCATCTTGCTGCTGTTTTTGTTTCCTTTGAGAATAAACCTACAAAGGAAGAAATACTTGAGATGTGGCAAAATTATAAGGGTCTAGACCTACCAAGTGCTCCAAAGCAGTTTATTAAATATTTTGAAGAAGATAACAGACCGCAGACTAAGCTTGATAGAGATGCTGAGAATGGTATGGGTATTACTGTTGGTAGGCTACGTGAAGACCTCTTATATGATTATAAATTCGTATGTCTTTCACATAACACGGTAAGAGGAGCTGCTGGTGGTGCAGTGCTTATGGCTGAATATCTTATGGCAAATGGCTATATAAAAGCAAAATAATAAATTAGTGTTAATACTTATATATTATTTACCGATAAATTAATATTAGATATTAGAATTTAACTTAAAAGCCTTTTTTTGACGAAAAAGGCTTTTAAGTATTTGTTTTTTTTTGCTAACGTTCGTATTCTTTATACCTACAAGGAGCATTATTATGAGCATAAAGCCAAATACTTCGGGACAGTATACTGCCAAGGCAAATGAGATTATTTATACCCAAGACAGTCTTACTACCTCAATACTTTTGCTTTTAAAAGGAAAAGTTAACATACTACTTAGCCCGGACAATACAGAAAATAGAGATTTTGATGCACGTCTTTTTAGCTTAGATGGCAACACCTTTTTAGGCATAAGCGACGTGTTCACAGAAGGAAAAACCACAATAACATTAAAAGCGGAAGAGCCATCTGTCTTTTATTGCTTTCCTGCTAGCTGTGTAGATGACGCAAAGAAGATATTAGCTTCCCAAAAGGACTATTCAGCTTATATGTTATCATCCTTGGCCACTCTGATTGATTACTCGTATACAGCATATCAAAAGCTTTATACAATTTATTCTGATTTAAGATATTTATCTGACACCATGCTCATTTACTACTTAGCTCTAAAAGATAAGTATTATTTTAAGTATTCAATCCTTCATCCTTCTATGAATGACATTTCTAACAGGTATGAAATAATGAAGAAAAAGGGACAAACCTTTTTTCCTGTTGAAGCTGATGTGCTTATTAAACCACTTTCTTCAGATGATAATGCATCACTCTCTGAATCGGACATGCCTGACATTGAATACTTCATACGACTACTCAATATATCTGTAGACTCAAGGAAAGCATTCTTTTCTTCTGATGATTATGTCTGCGAGTACCATTTGAAAAAAGGTTCAGAACAGCTGCGCTCAATATTATTAGCAACAAGATACATATTAAAATCCATTCAATCGGATATAGCGCTTCTCTACCAGCACTCAGATAATCTTTTTTCAGCTTATTCAATGATTTCATTAGAACTGGTTAATGATAAGGAAGCAGCTCGTTCAGCATTAGGTATACTTGAGAATGGTATTAAGGTCTTTACCAAGAATATAGAGAGACTTCAAAATGAGTTTGACTGCCTGTACAATATAAAAACTGATAATCTTCCAAATATGCTGCAGAACATAATAAACTCTGCAGGTTTGAGCCAGACTTCTATAGCAGATTCGGACGAACTCCCCTCAGAACTCAACAACAGTCTTGAAAACATTCTCGCTTACTGCAATTTTCCAAATGATAAGACCATAATATTCCTAAAAAATATGGGCATGTTTCGCAGTTTGAGGGATAAGTCGTCCTCGGCACCTGAAATACGAGAGCTCAGAGCAGCTATTACTGCTGACTTTTTCGAATTATACTCTATTGCAATACACAAGGCATTAGAAAATAAGCACAGTATTCCTAAGTATATAAGAATGTTTCTAAACTATGGTTACATGGACGAAAAGCTTTTAACACACGATCAGATTTTTACACTCTACAGAATGTGTGAAAAGCAGTATAGTAGTGGAAGATTTGATGTGTCCTCATGTATTCAGTGGTTTGACATGATATACAGAATGGAAAAGGACCCAAGTATCAATGAGTTTGGATTGGACTACTATGATAACTTTAGAGATATGAAAAGACGTAAGCAGGTTACAGATCAGGATAAAGCTAACTATGATAATGATAGCTTAGGTAGACTTAAGTTTGAAATAAACAGTATGCTAAAGACAAACCAGAAAATTTGTCATGGACATATGAGTAGCTATTTCCCTATTTTGCATAAAGATATGATAACTAGAGATCTGGAAAAATGTGCGGTTACGCCTGAGAGAATAGAGGCAGTGCTTGAAAAACTGCTCAGTATTGACTACTCTGCTTTTTATCGTGAGGTATGGTTCAGAGCTGGTCAGCAGCAAATAAGTATGGATAGAACACCTATTATGAAAGAAGTTCTTCCCGACATAATAATCGTTCCAACCTTTGGAGCCAGAGGTTCAATGTGGCAGGAGCTTTCAGGAAAAGCCCGAAACACGCCTGGTCGGTTTATATTACCTGCCTTCTGTGATGAAGACCTATATGATATCATATTGAAACTTGTTGGAAATTTCCGATGGGAATTATGCAGAACAATGATGGGGGCTGCTTGGAATGATGTGACGGAAAAATCTCTCACCTCTGAGTATAGTGACTATATTCAGTTCATAAAAACCAATAAGGATCTTTCTGATGATGTGAAAGAAAAGATTAAAATACAATGTGCTAAGTTTAGAAATGTGGTTAGAGAGATTTTTACAAATGACTATGAGTCTTATATAAATAGTGAATCTACGGGAATACTTCGGTTAAATAAGGTTGCAAGAGGTATCTTGTTTAGATACTGCCCTTTTTCACGGTCAATACGTGAAAATCTTGCAAAGCAGCCTGCATATAGTGAATTAGTGCTCCAAATGACCAACCAGCGAGCAAAGTATGGAAAGCTTTTAGAATCCAAATATAACAAAGCATTTAATCCGGATAACAGAGATATAGAGATGGAGGATACTATTACCTTTTATAAAGACTTGTAAAAATTTATATAATA